>CAYUPA010000151.1:0-1297 GCA_964446565.1 uncultured Lachnospiraceae bacterium | reverse complement strand
GCTCTTAAAAGGCCGGTCGCCTTGTCGTAGATGCGGAGAATCTTTTTGACGCCGGGATTCGTGACCTTGGCCGCGTTATTGGACAGCTTGATTTTCGGCGTAATCTCGCCCTGCCCGTTTGATTCCGCGGCCAGCTTGTAGACGCCGCCGAAGGACGGGCAGTCCATGGCCGTGATCAGCCTAGTGCCGACGCCCCACAGACTGATCTTCGCGTTCTGCAGCTTCAGATCGCGGATCAGGTATTCGTCAAGATCGCTCGACGCGCTGATGATCGCGTCGGGGAAACCGGCCTCGTCCAGCATCTTCCGGGCGCGGATCGAGAGATACGCAAGGTCGCCGCTGTCAAGTCGTATGCCGTACATTTTGGAGGAAACGCCCCGTTCCCGCATTTCCCGGAAAACGCGGATCGCGTTCGGCACGCCGGATTCCAGCGTATCGTACGTATCGACAAGCAGGATGCACATATCCGGAAAAAGATCGGCGTAGGCGCGGAAGGCCGTCAGTTCGTCGTCGAAGCTCATGACCCAGCTGTGGGCGTGCGTTCCTTTCGGATCGGAGCCGAAAAGCTGAGAGGTCAGGACGTTGGAGGTTCCGACGCACCCCCCGATGATCGCGGCGCGGGCGCCGAGCGTGCCGGCATCCGGCCCCTGCGCGCGCCGCAGACCGAATTCCATGACGGGGTCCCCCTTGGCCGCGTGTGTGACGCGCGCCGCCTTGGTCGCGATGAGGCTCTGATGATTGATCAGGCAGAGCAGCGTCGTCTCCAGCAGCTGCGCCTCGATGATCGGCGCGGTGACGCGGACAAGAGGTTCCCTCGGAAAGACGATGCTCCCTTCCGGAACGGCGTAAATGTCTCCGTGAAAGCGAAAGTCCGCGAGATACTCCAGAAAATCCTCCCGGAACAGGTTAAGCCCGCGCAGATATTCGATATCCTCCTTGGAAAAGCGGAGATTTTTCACATATTCAATGGCCTGCTCCAGCCCCGCCGCGATGGAGAAGGCGGCGTGAAACGGATTTTCACGGTAGAACAGGTCGAAGACCGCGATCTGGTCTTTTTTGTCGTATACATAATACCCCTGCATCATGGTCAGCTGATACAGATCGGTCATGAGCGTCAGATTTTCCATGGAAACGCATCCTTTCCCTATTAAAAGAACCCCTTTTCACGGGTTAGCGGGTGTAAACAAATCCAGTTTATTATAATACATTTCAATTTGGATGCAAGAGAATGCTTGCTTTTTTTTTAATTTCATGGTAGTATTTTTTCGATCAGCAAAAGAAGGAGACCTATCATGAG
>CAYUPA010000150.1:0-5146 GCA_964446565.1 uncultured Lachnospiraceae bacterium | reverse complement strand
ACAAAGACATCTCTCCGGATGCGCCTATCTTTAAGGGAAAGTGATAGGTCGGTTCCATATACTGCACCTGACTGTCCGTTCCCCATTTGATTGCCATATGCTGGGCTTTATTGATGAAATAGACTTCACAGTGAAACGGTGTTTTCCCTCCGGTAGGAAGGTTCAAAAATCTTCGGATAAGAGGAATGTTTTGCGTTTGAAGTGTGTACCTTCCTGCCTCAAAAACATCCAAAGCCTGTCCGTTTTTGAAAAAAACCGCCTCCTGTGATTCATGGACAATCAGCTGTGATAATGTGTTAAAATCCTGAATCGGCGATTTCCAGACAAACGTTGTATTGTCGCCTTCGTACTTGATGATTTTAGCCAGCGCCATGTTTTCCTCTTTCCTGACGTACTTTGGTGCGTCATCAAGGTGGCTTTGGAAGTTTTACTTCCAAACTTTTTGCCTCCTGTGTAAGGATACATAATTGACATTATGTTGTAATGTACATCCTGCGGCTGACTTATGTAGCCAAATCTAAAACAACTGTTCCACATTTATATCATATTCTTGACGGATTTTCAACCGCCCTGGAGCGGGTATGATTTGTCCGGAAATCGTCGAAAGGAAGGCAACACTGCAAAGCCTTTTCAAAAACGGGAAATAAAAAGGCTTGCGTTTCTGCGCTTATTTTTCGTATATCACCGCTTACGGCCTTGCCGTAAGCGGCTCTTTTTATGGATTGCTACAACATAATGTCAATTATGTTGTAAGTGCAGTTTCAGGCGGCTTTTTTCATATTATCAGCCGCATTCGTTCCATGCGTTGGCGGTGTTCCGTGCCGGTGGAGATGATGTAGATGCGGGTGGTTTCAATGTTGCTGTGGCCCAAAATGTCGGCCAATTTAACAATATCCTTTTCGATACCGTAGAATATCCTTGCAAACAGATGCCGCAGATTATGCGGAAAGACCTTTTGCGGAGCAACGCCTGCCTCAATAGAAAGACTTTTCATCTCCCGCCAGATGTTTGTGCGGCTGATGAACTTGCCTGTGCGTGTGATAAAAACTGCGCCGGATTCTATCTTCTGCTCCGAAATATAGCGGAGCAGTTTCTGTTGCAGGGCTTTCACCAGAAAGACCGTCCGTGTCTTGCCTTTGAGGGATACGGTCGCTTCGCCTCGCTTTACTGCTTCGACCGTGATAAATTGCAGCTCGCTCACCCTGATCCCCGTGCCGCAGATCGTCTGCAAAATGAGGTTCAGCCGCTCGTTGTGTTTTCTATGCGCCGCTTTGCAAAGACGCTCGTATTCGGCTTTGGTCAGCTCCTTGTCTTCCGAGCAGTACACCTGCCGCTGTAATTTCAATGCTTTCACTTTGCAATCCGTCCAGCCGAGGAAAGCAAACATGCTGTTCAGGCTCGCCAGCATGGAATTGACGCTGCGCACGGCATAGCCGCTGTCAAGAAGATGCTGCTTGTAGGCTGCCGTTGTTGTCCTGGTAATCGGCTCTTTCGCGGCATAGGCCGCAAACGCCGTCGCATCCCGTATGTACTTCTCTATGGTGTTAATGCTTTTTTCCTCCTCTCGCAAATAATTACGGAATTTCCCGATTTCTTTTTCGGATAAATAACGTCCTTTCATTGTGCTTACCTCCGGCCTGTACCTCACGATACAAACCCTGGAAATCGCTATCAAGTTCGTTGGTAGCTACGCCTTTGTGAACTCTCACTACAGAACACGGGCATGCCCGTCATACCTAAAAAGGGAGCCGCCGCCCTTCGGCAGCAGCTCCCTTTGTCACGATAGCCCGCAGAAAACTTTACAGTTCTATGTACTTCCGAAGCGCCTCGGCCTTGTCGGTTTTCTCCCACGGGAGATCCAGATCGAGACGTCCGAAATGTCCGTAAGACGCCGTCTGTTTGTAGATCGGGCGGCGCAGGTCGAGCATTTTGATGATGCCGGCGGGACGAAGATCAAAATTCTCGCGAACGATATCCGTCAGTTTCTCATCGGAAATCCTGCCTGTTCCAAAGGTATCGACCATGATCGATGTCGGCTGCGCGACGCCGATCGCATAGGAAAGCTGCAGCTCGACACGATCCGCGAGGCCTGCCGCCACGATATTTTTGGCGACGTATCTCGCCGCGTAGGACGCGGAACGGTCTACCTTTGTGCAGTCCTTCCCGGAAAAAGCGCCGCCGCCGTGACGCGCGTAACCGCCGTAGGTGTCAACGATAATCTTCCTTCCCGTCAAACCGGCGTCGCCATGGGGACCGCCGATCACAAAGCGTCCGGTCGGATTGATAAAATACTTCGTTCCCTCATCGACAAGCTCTTTGGGAAGAACCGGATCGAAGACATATTTTTTGATGTCTTCATGAATCTGCTCCTGCGTCACATCCGGGTCATGCTGCGTCGATACGACGACCGCCTCCAGCCGGGAGGGTTTGCCGTTTTCGTCGTATTCCACCGAAACCTGCGATTTTCCGTCCGGGCGGAGATATGGAAGCGTCCCGTCTTTTCTGATTTTTGTAAGCTGTTTGCACAGCTTATGCGCAAGATCGATCGGATAGGGCATATAACTTTCCGTCTCATTTGTCGCGTAGCCGAACATCATCCCCTGATCGCCCGCGCCCACCTGCGCGATCTCCGTGTCCGTCATGTTGTCCTCGAACGCGTGACGTGTTTCCAGCGCGTTGTCGACGCCCATGGCGATATCGGGAGACTGCCCGTCAATCGCTGTCAGAACCGCGCACGTATTCGCGTCGAATCCGTATTCCGATTTGTTGTAACCGATCTCGTTTACGGTATCACGCACAATTTTTTGAAAATCAATTTTTGCCTTTGTGGTGATTTCGCCGGTGACAAGAACAAATCCCGTGCAGGTAACCGTTTCGCAGGCCACGCGGCTCATGGGATCCTGCCTTATGCATTCGTCAAGAATCGCGTCTGAAATCGCATCACAGACTTTATCGGGATGTCCTTCTGTTACGGATTCTGAAGTAAATAACCTCTTTTCCATCTCTTCTCTCCTTATTCAGCCTGTCCGCAGACAGAATTTCTGTATCTCGCGTTCGCTTTTCACTTCTTTAATCTGAGCGCCGAGCGCACGAAGCTTCTTATCGAAATCCTCATAGCCCCGTTTAATGTAGACAATATTGTCCACGACCGTGATACCTTCCGCGGCGAGACCCGCGATGACCAGCGCCGCACCGGCACGAAGATCCGGCGCACGGACTCCCGCTCCGGAAAGAGTGTCGACACCCTCAATAATTGCCGTGGTGCCTTCCACTTTGATGTTCGCGCCCATCCGGGCGAGCTCGTCGATATACCGGAACCGGTTCTCAAAAATACTTTCCGACACGATGCTGGTGCCCCCGGCGGTTGAAAGCACTACCGTAAGCTGCGGCTGCATATCGGTGGGAAAGCCCGGATAGGGCAGGGTGCGGATATTCGTCCTGGTGAGTTTTTGGCCGGCGCGGACGCGAATCGAATCGTCAAATTCCTCGATGTCACAGCCGATTTCTGCAAGCTTGGCCGATATGGCTTCGAGATGTTTCGGGATGAGATTACGGACAAGAATATTGCCCTTCGTGGCCGCCGCCGCCGCCATATAGGTGCCGGCTTCGATCATATCCGGAACAACGGAATAAACGCTCCGGTGAAGACTTTCCACGCCCTTGATCCGGATCACTTCCGTTCCGGCGCCCTTAATATGCGCGCCCATGCTGTTCAGAAAGCTCGCCGCGTCGACAACATGCGGCTCCTTCGCGACATTTTCGATGATCGTTGTACCGTGCGCGAGGGAAGCCGCCATCATAATATTGATGGTCGCCCCGACAGAGGCCATATCCAGATAAATATGCGCGCCGTGCAGTTCCTCGGCCTCGGCGAGAATACATCCGTTCCGGAAACCCACATGTGCGCCGAGCGCGCGGAAACCCTTGATATGCTGATCAATCGGCCTGCTGCCGATATTACAGCCGCCGGGAAGCGGAACTTCCGCTCTTTTGTACTTGCCGAGCAGCGCGCCGAGAAGATAATAAGACGCCCTGATTTTCCGGATAAAATCATCGTCCACACTGACAGACGAAATCGTTCTGCCGTTAATGATCACGGAATGTCTGTCCGGGCGCTTGATCGAAGTGCCGATGAAAGAGAGCGCGCCGAGCATCGCGTTAATGTCGCTGACGTCCGGTATGTTTTCGATCCTCACCGGCTCATCCGCCATAATGGCCGCGGTCAGAATCGCAAGGGCGGCATTCTTCGCGCCGGAGATATCAACTTCGCCGACGAGTGGATGACCGCCCCTTATTACGTATTGTTCCATATATCAC
The DNA here is from genome assembly GCA_964446565.1 of uncultured Lachnospiraceae bacterium. Taxonomy (GTDB): domain Bacteria; phylum Bacillota; class Clostridia; order Lachnospirales; family Bianqueaceae; genus CAYUPA01. Next base: position 829 of record CAYUPA010000150.1, on the reverse strand, counting down.
CTCGAACTCTTCGTCCGGAGAACCCGTTTTCACCGTCTCTGAAAATCAGTCGTGGAACATACTATATATTATTTTAATATATTTGTAAACACATCGCCGGTTTCGTTTTTCACACGGGTAATAAAATCCGCCGTCCTGCTCTGGCCCTCGTCTCCGCCGGATCTGGTGCGAACGGCGATCGTTTCCCGCTCTTCCTCCTTCGCGCCGACAACGAGCATATACGGAATTTTCAGGTTCTGGGCCTCGCGGATCTTGTAGCCGATCTTTTCGGAACGCGTGTCCAGCTCGCTCCGGATGCCGGCCTGTTGCAGTTCTTGATTGACCTTTCCGGCATAAGTCAGGAATTTGTTCGAGATGGGAAGCACCTTTACCTGCACGGGCGCGAGCCATGTCGGGAACGCGCCGGCGTAATGCTCCGTCAGGATACCGATGAACCGCTCGATCGACCCGAAGCAGACCCTGTGAATCATGATGGGCTGATGTTTTTCGCCGTCCGCTCCGGTATATTCCAGTTCAAAACGCTGCGGAAGCTGGAAATCCAGCTGAATGGTTCCGCACTGCCAGGTTCTGCCGATGCAGTCCCGCAGATGAAAATCGATTTTCGGTCCGTAAAACGCGCCGTCGCCCTCGTTGATGACATAATCTTTTCCGAGATCCTCCAGCGCGAGGCGAAGCGATTCCGTGGCGACGTCCCAGTCCTCGTCGCTCCCCATGGAATTTTCCGGCCTTGTGGAAAGTTCCACATGGTACTGAAAGCCGAAAAGGCTGTAGATTTCATCGATCAGCGCCACAATGCGTTTGATCTCATCGCGGATCTGATCGCGCGCGA
>CAYUPA010000149.1:0-5160 GCA_964446565.1 uncultured Lachnospiraceae bacterium | reverse complement strand
CTCTTTTCCATGTAAGATGCCTCCTTTTTTCCATGTAAGATGCCTCCTTTTTCCCTATAAGATGTCTCCTCTTTTCCATGCAAGATGCCTCTTTATACCACATTGCGCCGGCAGCGTCAAGCACGCGGTGCGCTGTATTTATGCTACCGCTGGTTGCATATTTTATTTTTATATACTATAACTTGACAAACCGAAACACAGCGAATATCATACTTTTAGAGAATCCTGCGGCCGGGCGGCGCATCCGGACGGGGCGAAGTCCGGCCTGCAATTTCAAAACACGGAGGTATGAGATGAAAACGGTAAAAGACAAACAGCTTCTCGTCGGCGCGGATTTTGCGGGATATCCGCTTAAAGAGGCCGTGGTCGCCCATCTGAAAAAAAAGGGATGGCAGATCGAGGATGTCGGCGTGACATCGCCGGACGACAATGACACAGAGAACATGTTTCACCGCGTGGGTCTTCGGATCGGCGCCAAAATCGCCGAGGGCGAGTACGAACGCGCCCTTGCTTTCTGCGGTACCGGCATGGGAATTCATATCGCGGCGAGCAAATGTCCGCATGTCCATGCCGGCGTCGTGGAGAGCGTGCCGGCGGCCCTGCGCGCCATCACCGGAAACGGCGTCAACGTACTGGCTATGGGCGCCTTTTATGTCGCGCCGCAGATGGGATGCGATATCGCCGACGCCTATCTTAACGCCGAACTGGGAAGCGGCTATGAGTGGTGGAAAAATTTCTACGAATTTCATAAGCTCGCGATCGACGAACTGGAAGCCTTTAACTACGAGGAGTATAAGAAAAACGGCTTCAAGCTCAGGCATCTGGGCGATTACGATCTGTCGCTTGAGACAAAGCCGGAATAAGCGGCGGGGAAGCAGGGTACAGCGGCATATAAAAGGACAGGATTCAAATCAGCCGCATAATGGAGAACGGACGGCTATACATTGTCCACTGCAAAGGCCACTATAAAGAATCATGTATTCATTAGACGCCGGCAGGGCGCTTCATCAAGAAGCGCCCTGCTTTTTTAACTCAACCCATGAGTTCGGCGGAACCGGAAATCAAGCGGAAACCGTTTTTCTTACTCCCAGTCGTTGTCGTACTTATGCTGATACCACTCGATCAGATCATTGTACTTGTACTGATCAAGCTGAGCAACATATTTGTTCCAGTCGTCATCCGTGTAGCCGCTTACGATCGCTGTGCCATGGAAGTTGTTGATGACGTTCGCGATATCCTGCTCATACAGAGACAACTCCTGCATCTTGTCTTCCGGAACGTAGGTCGACAGGATGCGGCGGCTCTCGTCGAGGGCGTACTGTTCGACCTTCGCGCACATCGTGTCACGAAGAGCGGCAGCCTCGGACTGCGCCGGATCGTTCTTCGGGATTTCCTTGGTCGGGATCATCGGGCAGCCGTTTACGAAGCCCCATGTATACTTCATGTTCTCGTAATTCATGCCTTCCTCGCCGTCAGGAACCAGGAAGTAGTAGCCGGAGCCATCCTCATACTGATCCCACAGCTTGCCCTTCTCGCCCTGTGCGAAACCAAGAGACAGCTCGATGTCCTCGGCGGCATGATCCCAGTAACGGACCGCCGCGTTCGGCGTCTCGCATTTGTTGGTTACGACCCAGACAGTCGCGTTCGCGGTCGTGCGGTTCTTAACTCCGTTCTGATAGACGTCATAATCCGGATTGCCGTCGCCGTCGCCGTCATAGCCGAAACGCTCCATGGTGTCCCAGTGCGAAGCCTGTTCGGTGCCCATGTATTCAAGGGCGGTCCAGCAGTTATACGTACCGATTTTGTCGTTCTTGACCTTGTTGCCAAGCTCATCCCAGCCATCGGTAAATCCTTCGGAATCGATCAGGCCGGCGCTCACCATCTCATGCATGACGTCCAGATATTTTCTGTACTGGTCGGTATTACGGGTCGGCACAACCTTACCGTCCGTGATTTCAAAGAAACGAAACGCGTTATTCGTCGTAGAAGAATAGTAATCGGTCGCGATTCCAAAGCGTCCGGACTCGCAGTCCCAAAGGTCCGCGCACCACATGTTGGTCGCCCAGCCGTAGGGGATCTCGTCGGTGGTGTCGCCGTTGCCGTTCGCGTCCTGATCATGGAAGGCCTGCAGAACTTCCATATAGGAGGTCCAGTCGGTCGGCATCTCAAGCCCTACGTTCTCGAGCCATTGGGTATTCATGATCTGGATGCCGTCCATGCTGTTCTCATACAGGTTCTGATAGAAGCCGAAACCCGAATACACGTGGCCGCTCGGGGTGTAGGCCATCTTCTCCCAGTTGGGAACCTGCGACATATCTTCGTAGATATTTTTCGCATAGGTATCGAAAAGTCCATCGATCGGATAGAAAAGGTGCTCGTATTGAAGAATTCGGTCCTGCCCGATCAGTTCGAAGTAGACATCCGGAATTTCAACGCCGTCGGCAAGCTCGATCGGGATTTTATCGCCGGAGGTGCCGTTGGCAAGGATGGTCCACTCAATGTTGATGCCCGTCTGCTCGCTGTTGGTGTAGACAGCCCACTTATCCTTATTATAGTCAGTTCCGACGTCCTGCGAAGATTTCTCGCGCTCGACCTTGATGGTAACAGGCTCGTCGACAGCCGGGATTCCAAACGGATATACGCCGTCCTCATCCGGAGTTCCGCGGTCGCCTGTCTCCCCGCCGGCTGTGCTCTCCGCGGCGCTCTCGCTCTCCCCGCCGGAAGACTCGGCAGCGCTCTCTTCCTTCGACTCTTCGCTGCTGCTTTCCTCTGATGATTCGGAAGCGGATTCGCTGCTGTCGCCGCCGCCTGAACATCCGGCGAACAGGCCGATAATCATCAGCGTTGAAAGAAGCAAAGCTATCACTCTTTTCATACTAACTCCTCCTATAGAGATTTTATATTGCTGACACGGACAGAAAGCCCGTGCTAAGCTCTTGCCGGAATCATGACTTCCGGTCCTGTTTCGCGGTTTCGGTCTCTCCGGGGTCTGCCTTTGGTTTCGGCCTTTAAGTTTCGGCCATTGCAGCCCCTGAACTCAGCCCTTAACCGAACCGATCATGACGCCCTGCACGAAATACTTCTGGACGAACGGATACATACAGATAATCGGCACCGTCGAGACGATGATGATCGCGTAACGGATAACCTCGCGCATCTTGTTCAATTCCGCGAGCGCCGACGGGTCCATGCTGGCGTCGCCGCTTGAGCCGTTCGCCTGCAGAAGCAGCTGCCGCAGGATAACCTGAAGAGGATATTTCTTTTCATCCTTCAGGAAGATCATCGCCCAGAAATAAGAATTCCAGTAGGAAATCGCAAGATACAGGGCGATAACGGCGATGATGGCCTTGGAAAGCGGAATCGCGATCTTAAACAGGAAAAGCCCGTTGCCGCAGCCGTCGATATCCGCCGCTTCTTTGAGTTCGGGAGGCAGAGACTGCACAAAATAGGAGCGGATCAGGATGATGTTGTACACGCTGATCGTCCCCTGCAGGATCATCATCAGGCGGGTATTTAACAGATGCAGGGACCGGATAATGATATAATATGGAATCGTACCGCCGCCGAAATACATCGTGAAGACGAAGAGCTTCATGACGATGCCGGAACCCGGCAGATCGTGGCGGGACAGCGCGTAACCGGCGAGGATGCTGCAGAATACGCCGAGAAGCGTGCCAAGCACGGTATAGTAAATCGTATTGGCGTAGCCGATCCAGATCGAGTTGGTGCGGAAGCACTCCTTATAGCCGAGAATGTTCCAGCCTCTTGGGAAGAGCAGCAGCTGCCCGTTGCTGACGTAGCGGCCTTCCGAAAGAGAGGCGCAGACGACGAACCACAGAGGATAAAAGATGACAATTACAATTAAGATCAGTATGAAATGGTTGATGATATTAAAGACCCGGTCGCCCATCGTCGGCTTGATGTGATATTTACCTTTTGCCATTGTACTGTCCTCCCTTTACCACAAACCGGTGCCGGTCAGCTTATTGGCGACCGCGTTCGCGATGACAAGAATGATGAAGTTGATGACGTTGTTGAACAGGCCAATCGCCGTCGAATATCCGTAGTTTCCGTTGACAAGACCGATCTTGTACGTATAGGTCGAAATAACCTCGGATACGTCGAGGTTCAGCTGGTTCTGCATCAGAAGGACCTTCTCGTAGCCTACGCCCATGATGGAACCGCAGTTCATAACCAGCAGGATGACCATCGTCGGCATAATGGACGGAATATCGATGTTCCAGATGCGCCGGAGAATGCTCGCGCCGTCGATGATCGCGGCCTCGTGCAGTTCGGTGCTGACGCCGGCCAGCGCCGCGATATAAATGATGGAACTGTATCCCATGCCCTGCCAGACGCCGGACCATACGTACAGGTGACGGAAGTATTTCGATTCGGCCATGAAGTAGATGCCTTCCTTCCGGCCCGTGACCGCCTTAACGATCGTATTGACGAAACCAGACTGCGGGGAGAAGAACAGGTTCATCATGGCGACCAGAACAACCACGGAAATGAAGTACGGCATGTACGTGATCGTCTGCGCGAACTTCTTGAAGTGGATGTTGTTGACGTAGTTCAGCATCAACGCGAGAAGGATCGGCATCGGAAAGCTGACGACCAGCGAGTAGATACTGACGATCAGCGTGTTTTTGAGCGTGGACAGGAAAAACGGTGATTCAAAGTAGGTCCTGAACCACTGGAAGCCCACCCAGGGAGAATGGATGATTCCCAAATCTCCCTTAAAATTCTTAAAGGCCAGAATCAAACCGTACATAGGCCCATAATGGAACAAGGCTATGTAGATTGCCGCCGGCGCAAGGAAAACGTACAGAATCCAGTTGTTCCTGAGATTCTTCATCGTTTCCCTTCGACGTTCGGCCTTCAAATTGGCTTGCACCTCATTTTTTGCCATCTTATCTGCCTCCCAATATGATTTTGCACGCGCGGTTTCCGGCAAATAGCCTAAAACCGTCCAGTTATATTGAAATGATACAGCAAAATTGGCCACGAGTCAATATTTTTTTCATAAAGATATCAAAGTTCTTTAAAAAGAATGAGAAATTTTTATGCGTTTTGTTAAAAGCGTCCAAAAGGAAAGGTCGAAATGTTCAATATTTCAAAAAACGGTAGCGGCGCGCGGTTTATAAAAAAGGGCGCTTT
>CAYUPA010000148.1:0-5186 GCA_964446565.1 uncultured Lachnospiraceae bacterium | reverse complement strand
CTTCACTCGCAAAATCCACCCGCCCCATGAAAATGCGGCAAAATACGGGAAACTCTTGTAGCCTGCGAAAGGATATGCTAAAATGATACGAATCGAACGGGGAAATCAGGGCCGGCTGTTTTGTCCCGCGCGGGAACGCAGTGTATGCGGCGCGGAGACTGCGCGGTAATCGGCTTCAGTCCGGAAAGGAGACGCAGCGTGGTTGAAAAATGGGAAATCACCATCCCGGAGCTTACGGGGGAAACGAAACGCAGAGCCTATGTATATCTGCCGTCTTCCTATGAAACCCGCAGGAACCGGCGATATCCGGTGCTGTATATGTTCGATGGGCACAACGTCTTCTTCGATGAGGACGCAACCTACGGAAAAAGCTGGGGCATGAAGGACTATCTGGACCGGACGCACACGCAGATTATCGTCGCGGCAGTGGAATGCAGCCACAGTCCGGATAACGGGAGGCTGCGGGAATATTCGCCCTTCACGTTCAGCGATCCGGAGTTCGGCTCTGTCGAGGGACTGGGCGACGTTACGATGAACTGGCTCGTCCGCACCTTTAAGCCCGGCATCGACAGCGCTTACCGCACGATGCCGGAGCGCAGGACGACGTGGATTGCCGGCAGCTCCATGGGCGGTCTGATGAGCCTGTACGCTCTGATCAAATACAACGCTGTTTTTTCCAGGGCGGCGGCGCTCTCTCCTTCTTTATGGACCGCCCCGGAGAAACTGATTCGCATGATCGACCGCGCGAAACCGCGGGCGGGAACCGTTTTATACATGGATGCCGGCTCGAAGGAAATCGGGACCCGGCAGGACCTCAGGCAAATCTTCGCCCGCGTTTCGGCACACCTCGTGAACCGGCAGGTCCTTTTAACGAGCCGGATCGTTCCGGGCGGCTCGCACTGCGAGGCAAGCTGGGAGAAGCAGATTCCTTTTTTTATAAACGTGCTCCAATATCAGTAAGGGAATCTATGAACCGATCACCGATCGGAGCGGCGGAGCGGACCTGTCAGAGCCAGACCCAGCCGGAACTGGTTCTGTCGGAGCCGACGGGATCAGAGCACAGCCGATCGGAGCGATTCCAGCCGGGCACGATCATCGGAGGGAAGGATGGAAGTACAGTATTTTAAGGAGTACAGTCCGGCTCTTGGCCGCGACATGGAATGGAAGACCTATGGGCACGGCGGAAAGCCGGTGCTGTTCATCCCCTGTCAGGACGGACGATTTTACGATTTTGAGAATTTTCATATGACCGATGTCTGGGCGCCTTGGATTGAATCCGGCCAGGCGATGGTTTTTTCCATAGATACGATCGACGCGGAAACATGGTCCGCCAAAGACGGCGATCCGTACTGGCGCATCCGTCGTTATGAACAGTGGATTCGCTATATTACGGACGCAATGGCGCCGCTTCTTAAACGCGCCGCCAATGCGCGGGGTGGCCGGGCGGAGTCCGGCGCGCTGGTCTTCGGCTGCAGTCTTGGCGCCACGCACGCGGCGAACCTGTATTTTCGCAGGCCGGACCTGTTTGACAGGCTGCTCGCTTTAAGCGGCATCTACACGGCGGAATACGGCTTCGGCGATTACATGGACTCCGTGGTATACGAGAACTCCCCTGTGCACTATCTGCCGAATATGCCGCCGGATCACCCTTACATTTCGATGTACAACGCGCAGAAATCCGTGATCTGCGTGGGGCAGGGGGCGTGGGAGATGCCGGACTATACGAGACAGCTGCACCGCATCCTGCTGGATAAGGACATCCATACCTGGGTTGACTACTGGGGCTTTGACTGCACGCACGACTGGCCCTGGTGGTATAAACAGGTCGAGTACTTTGTGCCCTTTCTGCTGGGATAGACAGTTTTTTCGCGGACCACTAAGCAGCCGTGATATTACAGCCTTTTTTATGAAAGGAATTTCCATGAGTAATTTTATTTTTATTTCGCCGAACTTCCCGACAAATTACTGGCAGTTCTGCCGGGAACTCAAACGAAACGGGATGAATGTGCTCGGCATCGGCGACCAGCCTTATGACGAACTGAGGCAGGAACTGAAGGACAGTCTGACCGAATACTATAAGGTCGGCAGCCTTGAAAACAGTGAGGAAGTATACCGCGCGGTCGCGTTCCTGATTTATAGGCACGGCCGCGCAGACTGGCTGGAATCCAATAATGAGTACTGGCTGGAGCGCGACGCCAGACTGCGCACGGATTTTCATATTACGAGCGGTTTTCAGGCGGAGGATATTCCGCGCATCAAATATAAATCAAAAATGAAGGAATATTACCGCAAAGCGGGCATTCCGACCGCGCGGTATCATCTCGTGGATACGTTTGAAGGATGCCGCGCGTTCATCGATACGGTCGGGTATCCTGTCATTGTCAAGCCGGATAACGGCGTGGGCGCGTCGCACACCTACAAGCTCTCTTCCGACGCGGAGCTTCGGCAGTTTCTGGACAGGAAAAAGCCGGACGTTCCCTTTATCATGGAAGAGTTCGTGAACGCGGAGGTCAATTCGTATGACGCGATCATCGACGGAAACGGCGTTCCGTTGTTTGAGACCGGCAACGTGTCGCCTGTTTCAATCATGGATATCGTAAACAATAACGATAATTCGGTCTACTACATCGTAAAGAACCTTGCGGAGGATATTCGCGCCGCGGGGCGCGCCGCCGTACAGAGCTTCGGAGTAAAAAGCCGGTTTATCCATTTTGAGTTCTTCCGCCTCTTGTCCGACCACGAAGGTCTGGGCAAAAAGGGCGACGTGATCGCGCTGGAGGTGAACATGCGGCCCAGCGGCGGCTTCACGCCGGATATGATCAATTTTGCCGCCAGCACGGACGTTTATAAAATCTGGGCGGACATGATCGCATACGGTTCTTCGGCCATGCCCGCGGGAAAGCGCGCCTTCTGCGCATTCGCCGGGCGCCGGGACGGGAAGAATTTCGCGCTCGGGCACGAGGCCATTATGGCGAAATACGGCGGGGCCATGAAGATGGTCGGACGGATCCCCGAGGCGCTTTCCGGCGCGATGGGCAATCAGATGTATATCGCGACGTTCGACACAAAGGAGGAACTGGACGCGTTTTACGATGATATTTTACGCAGCGCGTGAATCACGGTTTTTCGAGGTATTCAGGCGGACGGGAGGCGCCGATGCGAAATAAGACCATACATACGGAGATCGAAGAAGGCGGCGAATATCTACAGCGCTGCCTTTTCTATAAAGAAGGGCCGCTGCCTTTGGAAACGGCGCTGGGGAAAACGATCGTCGGGGACATGGCGCGCGTCCTGCCGGCTCTGCCGGAGGAGAGCGTCGATCTTCTGATCGCCGATCCTCCGTACAACCGGACGACTTCCTTTAACGGCACGGTTTTTTCACGAAAAAAAGAAGCCATGTATGAGGACTATACCCGAAAATGGCTCATGACCGTGAAGCCTGTGCTTAAAAAAACGGCGACGCTCTACGTCTGCTGCGACTGGGAATCCAGTCTGACCCTCGGACGCGTCCTCAAGGAACTCTTTCATGTGCGAAACCGGATCACATGGCAGCGTGAAAAAGGACGGGGCGCACAAACGAACTGGAAAAACGGAATGGAGGACATCTGGTTTGCGACGAACGGGAACCGCTATACTTTTAACGTGGACGCGGTCCGGCTCCGGAAAAAGGTGAACGCTCCTTATCGTGTGAACGGCAGGCCGAAGGACTGGCACGAAACGGAAAACGGAGGCTACCGCGATACCTGTCCGTCCAATTTCTGGGATGATCTGACAGTCCCGTTCTGGTCAATGGCGGAGAATACGGCGCATCCGACGCAAAAGCCCGAAAAGCTCTTCGCCAAGCTGATCCTCGCAAGTTCCAATCCCGGAGATGTGGTTTTGGACCCCTTTTTGGGCTCCGGCACCACGAGCGTCGTGGCGAAGAAGCTCGGGAGGCGCTATATCGGCATCGAACTGGAACCGCGCTATTGCGTCTGGGCTGAGCAAAGGCTCGAAACGGCGGACGCGGACCCGGGTATTCAGGGATATGAAAACGGTGTTTTCTGGGAGCGCAACAGCGGACGCGGACCCTCGGCTCTTTCCTGAGGCCGCAGCAGCCGCCATGGCGCCGGGGCCGGCCTCTCCCCTGCTACAGCACGCCTTTAAGGAAGATTTCCAGTCCGATCGCAATCAGGATGATGCCGCCCAGAATCTCCGCGCGGTTGGACAGCCGGGTCCCAAACCGCTTGCCGATCGCAAGTCCGGCGGAGCAGATTATAAAAGTGACGGCGGCTATAAGAAGTGCGCAGAGCAGCGCCATGCTTCCATTATAATCCGCGATGGTAAAGCCGACGGACAGTGCGTCGATCGAGGTTGCCACACCCTGAACAAGGAGCGCGATACCGCCTGTTTTTGCCGCGCTCTCTTTCGGCGCGATATGCTTTATGCCGTTACGCAGCATACCGATGCCGATACAGACGAGCAGGACGAGCGCGATCCATGGAATCCACCGGGAAAAAGCCCGGAAGCGTTCTACAATCGTGTGGACGCAGACCCACCCGATCATCGGCATCAGCGCCTGAAAAAATCCGAAGACGCCGGCGATCAGAACCATGCGCTTCCGCTTCATGCCCGGTTCATGCAGGCCATTCACGAGCGATACTGAAAACGCGTCCATTGCCAGCCCGACGCCAAGCAGCACGCTGTTTAGAATAAAGACCAGATTAATATGCAAAATCGCCGCCTCCATACGTAAAGTTTTACAACTTTAGCATAAAAAGAGGCGGCTGTCAAGAAATTTGCCAGCGCGTGGTGCCGAGCCTCTGCTTCAGTCCCGTCGAATACTTTCGGACGGTCTTATATTCTTCGGATTCATCCGCCGAGTATGACCCTGCAGCTTTTCCTGCAGCAGCCGACGCCATATTGCAACACTTTCCTGACCCTTGTGTATTTGAAAGCGTCTGTGTACCGCCGCTCGTCGATCTGCCCTATGGCATCCCGACATGCCGCGTCCAGGTCTCCGTCCTCCGCGTATTTCATCTCGATGACGATGCCGGTTTCCCCGTCTTCCGACTTCGCCAGAATATCCGCGTACCCGCTCCCTGCCTCACGGTTGGAGACGACGCTCATGCGGCTGTTCGCCATCAGGATTCCGAGCATGACGCCATGGTAGAAGTTCTCCTTCCTGTCGTCCGGCACGGCATTGT
>CAYUPA010000147.1:0-5245 GCA_964446565.1 uncultured Lachnospiraceae bacterium | reverse complement strand
TTTTCCACGGATTTTTACCAGAGGATATTTACCAGAGGATTTTTCCGCCATGCGAAAGGATTTTCTCCACCCTCTCCTGCCGAAGAACTTCCTCCATCCTACCGGAGGACTTCTTCCACCGATTCCTGCTCGAACTGTCTGCTGTACAGCGTATGATAATAGCCGTGCCGCTTTAAGAGTTCCTCGTGCTTTCCCTGTTCGATGATGCGCCCGTCCCGGACCACAAGAATCAAATCCGCGTGGCGAATCGTCGAAAGGCGGTGCGCGATCAAAAACGACGTGCGGTCCTTCAGCAGATACTCGATCGCGTTCTGAATCAGCTGTTCCGTCTGCGTGTCGATGGAGGAGGTCGCCTCGTCCAGCACGAAAATCCGCGGATTGGCCAGCACGGCGCGCGCAAAGGAAATCAGCTGTTTTTCCCCGGTTGAAAGCCGGTCTCCGCTCTCGCCGACGTCGCTGTCCCAGCCGTTTTCGAGCTTCTCCACAACCGTGTCCGCGGAAACCGCTTTCGCCGCCGCCTTGATTTCCTCTTCCGTCGCGTCAAGCCGTCCGTAACGGATGTTTTCCAGCACCGTCCCGGAAAAAAGATGCGGATTCTGCAATACGTACCCGATGTTGGAATGCAGCCAGAGCTGGCTTCTCTCCCGGTAATCCCGCCCGTCGATCAAAATCTGACCGGAAGTCGGTTCGAAAAACCGGCACGCAAGATTCACGAGCGTACTTTTTCCGGCGCCTGTCTCGCCCACAATCGCGACCGTCGTCCCCGCGGGAATCTTCAGATTAAAGTGGCTCAGCACTTCCTCGCTGCCGTCCGGGTACTGGAACGAAACGTCGCGGAACTCAATCGCCCCCGTAAGCGGCTCCCAGTTCTCCTTTTTCGGTTCGAGCGACGTGCCGTACTTTTCTATGACCTCCGGCGTATCCACAATCATCGGCTTCTCCTCCAGCAGGTCAAAAACACGCTCGATATTCGCCTGCGCGGAGATCGTCTCCGACAGGTTGGCGGCGATATTCTGAATCGGCTCGAAAATGCCGACCGCGTAGGATGTAAAGGCGGAAAGCGTCCCGATCAGCAGAATGCCGTCCAGCACCATGCTCCCGCCCCGGAAGGAGACGAGCGCGGTAATCACGGAACTTAAAAACAGAACCAGAGGGATAAACAGCGCGCGCAGCCTCGCGGAACGAACGCCGGCCGTGCGCATTTCCATCGTAATTTCCCGAAACTCGGCGGCGTTCTGATCCTCGATTACAAGCGTCTTTGATGTCTTCGCGCCGGTAATGCCCTCGTTGAACGCGCTCGTGATCCGGGAATTCTGCCTGCGGACTTCCCGGTTCCAGCGCAGGATTCGCTTCTGGAAGAAGAGCGTCAGCAGAACCAGAACCGGCACCACGAGCATGACGATCAGGGCGAGTTTCACGTTCAAAAACAGCATGGCGAGAAAGACGCCGAATACATAGGATATCTGCCAGATCATATCCGGTATCTGCCACGCGAGCATCCCGGCGATCCGGTTGGTATCGCTCATCACGCGGGCCAGAATATAGCCGACCGGCGTGACGTTATAATAGGAAAAAGAAAGCTCCTGCAGATGCACGAAACATTTTTTCTTCATGTCGCGGCCGACGTTCATTTCCACCTTCATGCCGCACCGGGTGGAAAGGATCGTCGAAAGCGTCTGCACCAGAATCGCCGTCAAATACGCCGCGACGAAGGGCAGGAGACCCGCGAGGGACCGCAGCTGAATGAAACGGTCGATCGCGTAGCGCTGAAACAGCGGCAGCGCGATATCGATCAGAGCGGCGAAGACGTTGCCGCCGAGAATGAGCAGGATCAGCGTTTTATATGGCTTTAGAAACACGATCAGCTTCTTCCAGATTTTAAAATCAAACTGCCTGTTGTACTCCTTATCTTGAATCGGCACCGGCATCAGCCTCCTTCAGCAGCTCGCGGTCGCGGCTGCTCATCTGAATGTTGTAGATATCCTGATACATGCCCGGCCGTTTGATCAGCTCCTCGTGCGTGCCGATCGCCTCGACCGCCCCGTTATTCAGCACCAGAATCTGATCGGCCTGCATTAGCGTGGTAATGCGGTGCGAAATCAAAATGACCGTCGCGCCGCTCCGGCTCTTTCTGAGGGCATGGCGGATTTTCGCGTCCGTTTCCGCGTCCACCGCGGAGAGGGAATCGTCAAAGATCATGATCGGCGCCTTCTGCATCAGCATCCGCGCGATCGCGACGCGCTGCTTCTGTCCGCCGGAGAGCGTGACGCCCCTCTCGCCGACGATGGTATCATACCCCTGACTAAAGGTGTCGATCGCCTCGTCGACACAGGCAATCGAAGCCGCCATCCGGACGTCCTCCATCGGGGCGTCCTTCCGCGCGATGCTGATATTCTCGCGGACCGTGCGGGAGAACAGGAACGGTTCCTGCAGCACAAGGCCGATCTGCCGCCGCAGATCCGTCTGCCGGATTTCGCGAATGTCCACGCCTCCGATCGTGATTCGGCCCTCCGCCGGACCAAGATCGTACAGCCGGTCCAGGAGATAGGTCATGGTGCTTTTTCCGGAACCGGTTCCGCCCAGAATCGCGAAGACCGATCCCTTCCGGATCGTGAAGTCAAGGTCTTTCAGAACCGGCTGCATCCCTTCATAGGCAAATGTCACATGCTCAAAACAGATATCCTGATCCATCGCGGGCAGAGCCGCTTTTTCCGGAACCGGCTCCTCTTCCGCGTTCAGAATATAGGCGACACGGTCGATCGACACGCTTGCCTTGCTCATCTCGGACAGAATCCGCCCTAACCCGCGCACGGGCCAGATGAGCGTCGCGTTGTAGGAAACGAAGGCCGTAAACGCGCCAAGCGTGATCGTGCCCTTCACCGCGAAGACGACGCCTACCACGATGACCGTCAGGATCTGCAGTCCCGATATCATGTCGCCGAGCGACCAGTACAGGCTCATGAGCTTTCCCAGCTGAATCCAGAGAGAAGAAAAACGCTCGTTTTTCACGTTGAACCGTTCGATTTCGTACCGTTCCCGGCCGAAGGCCCGCACGACGCGCACGCCGGTCAGGTTCTCCTGCACGTTCGTCGAGAGAGCGCCTTCCGCCTCGTCCGCTTCGCGAAAGCGCGCCGCGATTTTGGAATAGAATATGCCGGAATACAATACGATGACCGGAATGAAGCCCGCCGCGATCAGGGCGATCTGCCAGTTCATCGAAAACATGATAATCAGCGAATAGACAATCAGAAAAAGCACGCGGAGAACCTCCAGCATCTGATTGGTCACAAAGTTGCGCACCACTTCCACGTCCGAGGTGCAGCGCTGAATGATTTCGCCCGTCTGGTGCCTGACATGCCAGTTGAACGGCAGCTTTTGAATATGCTCGTACAAACGGTTGCGCAGGGCCTGCACGAACCCCTCCGAGCCGCGCGCGGCCGCCGTGCGGACGATGCCGTTGCAGACGCCGGAAAGGACCGCGATGAGCGCGATCGCGGAGCTCAGAAGGAGCAGCGACCTGCGCGGATTCGCCTGCAGGGCCGCAGGCGACATATAGGGCGTAAGAATCCCCGGCAGCGCGTACTCTTCATTCCGCACGAGAACCGCGTCCAGCATGATGCTGATGATCTGCGGCGTCAGCGAGTTCAGCACCGTTGTAAAAACGGAGAAAAAAATTGTAATTAAAAAGAAGCGGTACTGCCCCTTCAAAAAGTCAAAAATCATCCGGAAACTGGATTCCCGAAAACTGGATCGTTTCTTTCGCATCGATCGTCCTCCATAAGTCAAGGTCACTTCCCCCGCGGCATAGCGCGGGCGGGAAAACGCGAATAAAAGGCGCCGTCCCCTGTTTCTCCGCAAAAAGGCGCCGTTCTCGGTTTCTCGCCGCAAAAAGCAAGACCTCAGGCGGGATCGCCCCGCCGCAGGTCTTTTCGTATGCTGTAGAGATTGGCCCTGTTTCGTTTGCCATCGCGCCGCACGGCGCCGGCCCGTTCCATGACGGTAAGCGCGGCCCCGGCATGGCCGCGAAACCCGGTCGCCCCGGCAAAGTCTTTCACCGTAAACTCCTCCGGCAAGGTGTCCGGCATGAGCGCGGCGTAATCCTCCGTCGCCCTCAGCAGCGCCCCCTCCTCAAGGCAATGGGGCACGCGCTCCAGCCTGTGGGCGCCCCTTTTCCGGTCCCGGCTCCAGCCGTCCTGAAGCCGGTACTCATCAAGATCGATCAGCACCGGCAAAAAAGACAGATTCTCATGCATCTGCTGCTCCGGGAGACGGTATATCTCATCCAGAATCTCCCACGCCTGTCCGCGCCTCGGCGACCGGCGCCCGCCATATGCTTCGCCGCTTTCCGGGTCCACCCAGAATATCCGCTTCTCTCTGGCGATCGGATAGACAACCGTCACTCTGTACTCCTGCAGAAAATAATCGAGCTTGTCCCGCAGACGGCCAAAATCCCGCGTCTGAATTTCGAGAATCCGCCGCTCCCGCGGGCAGCATATATCCGCGATGTAGCGGCCGACGCGAACCTCCTGAAACGCCTCGTCCGGCTCAAAATAATACTTGAGCATACAGTGCAGCATCCGCTCCGTCTGTGTGCCGATGCCCTTACCCGCCTCTTTGCGGGCCATCGCCTCCCGGGCTCTTCGGAGGGCCTCAGACAGCCGGTCCGGCTCCTCCACTCAAACTCCCTCCTGTCCCCGGAAGATTTTGACGTAAAGCCAGGCGTAGCGCACCATTGAAAAAACGAGGGCGGCAAACGGAATGAACGACAGCCCCTCTAAAAGCGATACCGGGCAGTACGAGCCGAAGATGAAGAGGAAGCAGATGAATACGTAAAAAATGGTCGTAGAGACCTTTCCCCACCAGAACGCGCAGAAAGGACGGCGTTTGATTTTAAGAAAGATGATGCCTGCAATCGCCATGCCCACTTCCTTGACGATGAGAAGGATGAGAATCGGAAACATAAACTGATATCGAACGCAGGCGCAGATGGTCGCGACGCCCTGCGTCAGCTTGTCCGCAATCGGGTCCAGAACCTTCCCCAGATTCGTGATCTGGTTGAAATGGCGGGCTACGTAGCCGTCCACGGTATCCGTCAGGCCGGAAACGATCAGGGTGATGCCCGCGGCGACCTGAAACCCTTTCAGATACGCATAGGCAAAGACAGGAATCAGCAGAATCCGTATCATTGAAAGTATGTTGGGTATCGTCCAGATGCGCTTCATGGAAAGATTGTCAGGTCTCGTTA
>CAYUPA010000146.1:4511-5249 GCA_964446565.1 uncultured Lachnospiraceae bacterium | reverse complement strand
TCTCTGCCCGTCCTCTTCCATCACGCCGCGCACCGAAACTTCGCCGGACGACACGCTTTTTTCAAGCCCGTCCTCCGTCCGAATCCGCAGTTCCCCATTTGGCTTAATGCCAAGCGCCGTCGCGCGGTATTTTGTTTTTCTGTCAAATATCCAGACCTCGCGGCCAATATTGACGCAGTATTTCTCATATTCGTCCGCAAGGCGGGTCATATCCCGTGTTTGCAAAAAAATGTCATAATACTCCGAAAACCGCGCAAGAAGATGCAGGATGAGAGGAACTCTGTCCGCCTGCCCGTTTCCTGCCGCAAGCGCGATCGACGTCGCGACAGGCTCCAGTTCCGGAGGGAACGCCCTGTTTGTTACATTGATGCCGATCCCGACGACGAGCCCGTCTGTTTTCATTCCTTCCGCCGCCATCTCCGTCAAAATGCCGCAGACCTTCTTTTGTCCCAGAAGGATATCATTCGGCCACTTTATGAGAGGAGTAAGAGGGTAAAGTTCCTGCACAGCCTTTCGAACCGCCATGCCGGCGATAAGCGACAGCATCGGCGCCTTTGCCGGAGGAAGGGCAGGCTGCAGGATAAAGCTCATCCAGACTCCGCAGTCCGCCGGCGCGGACCAGCTTCTTCCGAGGCGCCCGCGCCCCTCCGTCTGCCGTTCACAGAGGAACACCGTTCCTTCCGCCCCGGGATTCTGCCTGATATAGCGCTTCGCGGCAAGATTTGTGGAGTCCAGCGT
>CAYUPA010000146.1:816-4501 GCA_964446565.1 uncultured Lachnospiraceae bacterium | reverse complement strand
CGTTTCTTCATAGCACAGACGCTTCCACAGCGTCCCGGGAAGTTTCCGAAATTCCTCTTTCAGCCTTCGCAGGCTTTTTTCCTCCATAGGCGCACCTCCTAAAGACCTCGCCGCGGCGACTGTAAAGGAAAGGAGCCGCAGCGACTGTGCCGGCTCCCTGTTTCTTTTTAGTGTAAACAATGATTCCCGTTTGTCTCCGGTAAACAATGATTCCCATTTGTCTCCGGTAAATAATGATTCCTGTTTGTCTTCGGTTATGCAAACAACGCTTCAAATTCGTCTCCGGAAATCTTCTCTTTCTCGAGCAGCAGGTTCGCGGTCTTGTGAAGCACTTCCATATCGCTGTCCAGAATTTTGACGGCCTTATCATGCGCCGTTTCAATGATGCGGCGAATCTCCTGATCGATCGTGCCGGCGATCTGCTCGCCGTAATTTCGCTTATGCCCGATGTCTTTTCCGAGAAAGACCTCGTCGCTCTCTTCCCCAAACTGGATCGGGCCCAGTTTCTCGCTCATGCCGTATTTGGTGACCATGCCCCGGGCCAAAGCCGTCGCGCGCTCGATATCGTTCGAAGCGCCGGTCGTAATATCCTTCAGCACCATCTCTTCGGCGACACGTCCGCCGAGCAGCCCCACGATTTCCGCTTCGATGCGGCTTTTCGTCATGTACATGCTGTCCTCATCCGAAAGCGACATCGTATAGCCACCCGCCATGCCGGTCGGGATGATCGATATGCTGTGCACAGGGTCAAGCTGATCAAGGCGGTAATGGATAATCGCGTGCCCGGCTTCATGATACGCCGTAACCCGCTTTTCCTTATCGGAAATCACGTGTGATTTCTTTTCCGTCCCGATCCCAACCTTGATGAACGCGGCCTGAATGTGACGCATCGAGATATAGGGCTGGTCATCGCGCGCCGCGCGGATCGCGGCCTCGTTCAGCAGGTTCTCCAGGTCCGCCGGCGTAAAACCGGCTGTGATTTTCGCAATCTGCTTCAGGTCCACGTCCTCGCCGAGCGGCTTGTTCTTCGCGTGAACCGCGAGGACCTCCTCCCGTCCTTTCACATCCGGACGGTTGACCACGATCTGCCGGTCAAAACGACCGGGCCGCAGCAGCGCGGGGTCCAGAATATCCACCCGGTTCGTCGCCGCCATCACGATAACGCCCTGATTCGGCGCGAACCCGTCCATTTCCACTAAAAGCTGATTCAGCGTCTGCTCCCGTTCGTCATGACCGCCGCCAAGCCCGGCGCCTCTGTGACGGCCGACCGCGTCGATCTCATCGATAAAAACGATACAGGGGGCGCTGTGCTTCGCCTGTTCAAACATGTCCCGCACGCGGGACGCGCCGACGCCGACGAACATCTCCACGAAATCGGAGCCGGAAATCGTAAAAAACGGAACGCCGGCCTCGCCGGCCACCGCCTTTGCAATGTAGGTTTTCCCTGTGCCCGGAGGCCCGACCAGCATAACGCCTTTGGGAATGCGGGCGCCCAGCGCCGCGAAACGTTTCGGATTACGGAGAAACTCCACGATCTCCGTCATTTCCGCCTTTTCTTCTTCAAGGCCCGCCACATCGCGGAAGCGAATCGGATTGAGGTTCCCGTCGGCCTTCCGCGCGCGGCTTTTGCCGAAGTTCATCATTTTGCCGTTCGCGCCGCCGCCCTGCATCCGGTTGAATACAAACATCATCAAAAGGACAACCACGGCCGATACGATGAGGATCGGAATGATATCGGACCATACGCTGTCCTCTTTCACCGCCGCGGCGTAGACGGCAATCTCCGGATATTTCTCATGCATCTCGGTTCGGAAGCTTTCGATATCCGTAACATAATAGGTCCGGTAGGTGACCGAATCGCCTTCCGTACAGGTCAGCCTCGCCTCGCCCATATTGGCCGTTCCGACCTTGATCGGCTTAATCTCTATGCGCGTAATCGTCCCGTCTTCCAGCTTCTCATAGAACTGCGAATCCGTCAGAGTCTCCGTCCGGCCCGGATTCATAAAATCAAAATCGCCGAACGCAAAGATCACAAACAGGATGATTATGATGATAAAATATAGCAGAAACCCTTTATTCCGGTTCAATCGTTCGTCCTCCTTACCCTACATAGGCGATGTACGGAAGATTGCGGTACTTCTGGTCAATATCCAGACCATAGCCGACGACAAAGCGGTCCTCGATGACAAAGCCCGTATATTCAATGATGACAGGGGACACTCTCATCTGGGGCTTGTCAAGCAGTGAGCAGACCGCGAGGGAGGCCGGTCCGCGTTCTTTCAGGATTTTCTTAAGCTGATAGAGCGTTCGTCCCGTATCGATGATATCTTCCACAATCAGCACGTCCTTCCCCTTGATGCTGACCTCCAAATCCTGCTGTATCGTGACGACGCCGCTCGAAACCGTTCCCTTTCCGTAGCTTGATACCTTCATGAACTCCATCGTAACCGGGATCTGCAGTGATTTTGCAAGCTGCGTCATAAACATGACCGCCCCTTTAAGGATACAGACCAGCATCAGCTCTTTTCCCGCGTAATCTCTGGAAATCTCATCCGCCAGTTCCTTAACGCGCGTCTGAATCGTCTCCTCATCAATCATGACATGAAGCCTGGACTCATCCATCCTATGTACACCTCCCGGCATTACTGCGCTTTCGGCCCGTACGGGGCGCAGGTCACTTTCAGCACCCGTTTCGTACGGTTATGAAGCTTGCAGGCATCGCTCATCCGGTACCCAACGACCCAGAGGATATGACTGCCGTCCGCTAAAAGCAGAACGCGGTCCCTTTCGCCTGCCGGAACCTTTTCATCGATAAAATAATCTTTCAGCTTCTTATGTCCTCTGCCTACGGTCAGATAATCGCCGGGTCTTCGGGTACGTATCGCAAGGGTATTTGTAATTGTATCACAATCAAAACATTTCGTATAGGTCATTTCTGAAAAAAGCGTATTTTCCATGTTTTCGACAAAAGAAAACGTGAAATCAACGCAAAAAGAATCAATCCTGACATGCCCGGGAATAGCCTCCACGGGCCAGCAGGCGGGCCTGTCACCCGGCTTTGGCGAAAGTACGTACAGTTTATCATATTCCCGAATGATCTGGTGGTTTCCCGGCAGCGTGATCCTGCGGCCGGACTGCGCGCGAAGCAGGTTCTGCATCGCCTTCAGATGGGCGCTCTGCACATCGGCAAGGCCGATCGTATCCTTTA
Organism: uncultured Lachnospiraceae bacterium; assembly: GCA_964446565.1. Lineage (GTDB taxonomy): Bacteria > Bacillota > Clostridia > Lachnospirales > Bianqueaceae > CAYUPA01. The sequence goes on along the minus strand of CAYUPA010000146.1, from coordinate 1,293 downwards.
GATAGCGCTGCAGAACACGGTTTTGAATCGCCGGGGGCGCCGTCCGGACTTTTTCGATTAAAAGCGCGTCCTTGCGGCGGGCCGCCTGATAGAGGTGCTCCGCTTCCTGCGCAAGCGCGCTTTCATCCTCCTGCAGACGCTCGGCGGTTGCGGCAAGCGTCCTGACAACGTCGGGGTTAAAGGACCGGGCGAGTTCCGGCAGCACTTCATGGCGCAGCAGGTTCCGCCGGTACGAAAGGTCGCCGTTGGTCTCATCTTCCACCCACCCAAGGCCGCGATCTGACAGGCAGCGCCGGATTGCCTCCGGACTTTGCGCAAGCAGCGGACGTATTTTATATTCATGAACCGGAAGCATTCCGGCAAGCCCTTTGAGGCCGCTGCCGCGAAGAAGATTCAGCAGCAGTGTTTCCGCCTGATCCCGGCTGTGGTGACCGAGGGCAAGACGCACATCCGGTCCCGTAATCAAAGTCTTCATCG
>CAYUPA010000146.1:0-806 GCA_964446565.1 uncultured Lachnospiraceae bacterium | reverse complement strand
CGTACCGCAGGCGGCGGGCCGTCTCCTCAATGCCCTCGTGCTCCCGCTCCGCTTTTTCCCTGACATTCACGGTAAAAACGGTAAGAGGGACGGCATACCGGCTGCAGAGTTCGCGGACGAAAGCCTCATCCCGCGCGGCGCTTTGTCGCAGTCCGTGGTTGACATGGACCGCCTCCAGCCGTATTTGCAGCCGGTCCCGCAGATTTCGGAGGACATGAAACAGACAAACGGAATCCGCGCCGCCCGAGAGGGCGACGATCACGGTATCGCCCGGACGGGTCATCCTGTGCGCCGTCATATAGTCATACACACGCTTTTCCATTTCATTCTCCTTTCCCGCGCCGCTGCGGTTTTATAGTACAGGATAACCGCCGTTAAGTCAATCATCGGAATAAAAAAAGAGCCGGCGGTATCGAGCCCGTCGGCAGCGTATTGAATAGCAGTCCGTATTACGGCAGTGAAACCTGCAGGGGACAGCAAAACAATCTTCCTTCATCCGTTCACGCGCCGCGATACGCCGCAATCGCCGAAAGATCCGGCTTTCCGTACATCGAATCGTACTCTTTGTCGAGCCGGCACGCGAAGGAACCGATATTATCAAACCCCAGATCGCGGTATCGCTGCATTTCCGACTGAATTTCGGCGTTGTTCGGCGAAAAGGCGAGCGGCTTGTCCAACCCTCTTGAAAACAGGGAGTTGTCATACCAGTACTCGAGCACCCACGCATTCTCCCTGCCGAAGAAATCGAGCAACGCACGAAGGGTATCCGTATCCGCCTGCGTAAACGCCTTTCCGTTTTTCCGTAT
>CAYUPA010000145.1:0-5309 GCA_964446565.1 uncultured Lachnospiraceae bacterium | reverse complement strand
ATAAACGGCAGACCGGTCAGCCGGCTCCGGAAGGACTCGCAGCCGCGGCTCGGATTCAACATGATTGTAAATAAACAAATAAACGGCAGACCGGGCAGCCGGCTCCGGAAGGACCCGCCGCCGCGGCTCGGATTCCGTAAAATTGTGGAATGAACGGCAGACCGGGAGAACGGGCCGAAATTCCGGGACAAGCGGGCTGATCGGCCGTGCAAGGCGGACTGCCCAGGCGAGGCACACAAAGAAAGGAACATGATATGGAGTTTATAAGAATTGAGGAAAAAGAACGGGGGAAATATCTCCTGCGTTACGATGTCTCGTACCGTACGGCCGACGGAAAAACAAAGGTTTACGAAATGATCTCCCGCGATCGCGGCCTGAAGACCGCCGGCGATCTCTCCGGACAGCCGGCCGCGGCAGTGGTGCTGATTCTGCATAACGAGGACGGCAGCAAAATTCTCTTGAACCGGGAGTTCCGCATGGCTTGCGGTACGTTCGTCTATAATTTCCCGGCCGGTTTGATAGAAAATGGCGAATCGGTGGAAGAGGCGGCGAGGAGAGAATTGCGGGAGGAGACGGGATTGACGCTGGATTCGATTCAAGATTCTCTCGGAGAAAGTTTCTGCGCGGTCGGCATTTCCAATGAGAAAAATATCTGTCTGATCGGCACGGCTTCCGGAACCGTCCGGAAAAGTTCCTCCGCGGAAGAAGAAATTGAGGCCGCCTGGTACACCCGCGATGAAACCGCCGCGCTGCTGAAAAAAGCGCCTTTCGCGGCGCGTACGCAGGCATACTGTTATTTGTGGTCACGTTCTGTATGATAACGCCGCCGGGCGCTTTTATTTTCCTTCCGTCTTCCGGTTGGCATTTTCCGGGAGGCGCACAAGCACTTTGACGATACGATTGCCCTTGATGATCTGGGGAATCATACAGATCCCGTTTTTCAGCTGGATGATTTCCCCTTTTTTCGGAAGTCGGTCGAGATATTCGATTATGTAGCCGCCGAGAGAATCGTATTCTTCGGATTCCAGCTCTGTTCCGAGCGCATCGTTTACATCCATCAGATTCGTCGACCCGTTCACCAGATATTCCCTGCCGGATTTCAGCGCGATAATATCGTCGGTTTCGTCCTTATCGTACTCGTCGCGGATTTCCCCGACGATTTCCTCTAAAATATCCTCGAGCGTGATCATTCCCGACGTCACACCGTATTCATCCAGAACGATGATGATATTGATCGATTTTTCCCGCATTTCGATCAGCAGATTGCCGACTTCTTTATGCTCAAACGTGAAATACGGCTCGCGCAGGATTTTCCGGATGGAAAAGTCTTCCGGTTTGTCCAGCATCATGACATCTTTCATGTTGATGGTGCCGATCACGGTATTTGTCGATTCGGAATAGATCGGATACCGCGTGTAACTGTATTTGCGAAATGTCTCCATCAGCGTTTCATACGACGCGTCCACGTGCAAAAACGTCATATCGGCCAGCGGCACCATGATATCCTTCGCGACCGAATCGTCCAGGCTGAAAATATTGTGGATCATTTCAAATTCATCATTCTCGATAGCGCCCTCTTCATAGCCCACATCCACAAGCGTTTTCAGCTCGTCCTCCGTCATCGACGCGGGCTTCGCGTCGGCGTTCAGGCCGAAGAGCCGCATGATTCCGTTCCGGATGGCGTCGATAAAAAAGATAACCGGGGTCAGAACAACCATGATCGCGCGGATCACGCCGGAATAGGCCAGGCTGATATCCAGAGACCGGATGACCGCGATCGATTTCGGCGTGATTTCCCCGACAATCAGAATGACAAACGTCAGAATTCCGGTGGCCGCGCCGATATAAACGCTGCCGAAAAGACGGATAGTCAGAGTTGTCGTCAGCGCGGAGGCCGCGATATTGACAATGTTGTTGCCGATCAGAATGGCGGAAAGCATTTTCGGCGTGTTGTCCAGAATTTTCAGCGCCCGGACGGCTTTCTTGTTGCCGGAATCGGCAAGAAGCTGAAGCTGTATTTTATTGACACTGGTATAGGCAGTTTCCGCGGATGAGAAAAAAGCGGAGCAGATCAGAAGCAGTATGATAATAACAATCTGCAATAACGGAACAGGATCCAAAACAAATCTCCTTGAGGCATGATAATCTGCGATTCATTGTAATGCAATTCCTGCGCGGTGACAAGAACGATTCTTCGGCGGCTGGATCCGGAAGTTGATTTCACAGCGAAAAATAGACATAATACAATTAACCGTTCATGCGCCGCGTACGATGTGATAACATGGATGAAAGAACGCGGGGGATTTCGATATGCACGAGCGAAAAAACGTCATCCGCGTGCGCGGCTGGATGGAAGCGCGCGGAGTGGTCAGGCAGGGCGGACAGAAGCGGCGCTATCCGAACGGCGCGGCCGGAGCAGAAGACGCCGTCCGGGATTTGAAGTTCCGGCGCGGATCAGAGAAACAGCCGTAAAGATTACGCGTATACGAAATTGAGCGCGTGAAGCCGCTTCCGGGCGGATCCGAGGAACAGCCGCGGATCTCTCCCGCCGGCTGGCACGCGGCGCAGAGAGGGCTTTTTCATGGGTGAAAAAATCTTAATCGGACTGGATCTGGGGACGCAGGGCGTCCGGGCGGCGGCGGTGGACACACGGGGACGGCTGATCGCGGAATCCTCGAGGAGATACAGCCGTATCAATACGGCGGAGGAGCCGTTGAAGGAGCAGCGGGCGGAGGACTGGCGGCAGACGGCGATGAGCGTGCTCTCGGAAACGGCGCGCGCGCTGCGGACGGCGAAACCGGGATTTTCCGCCGTGCTGGCCGTGGACGGAACCAGCGGAACCATCCTTCCGACAGACCGTCAGGGAAGACCTCTTTCCGCGGCGGTAATGTATAATGATTCCAGAGCGTCTTCTGTGATCAGCGAACTGCGTGAGAAGATAAAAGGGCTGGAAGAAAAAACGGGTTACCGTATGAGCGCGTCTTTCAGTCTGCCCAAAATCTATTGGATCAAGAAAAACCGGCCGGAGATCTACGAAAAGACGGCGGCCTTTGTTCATCATGCCGATTACCTGACAGGCTGCCTGACCGGAAATTTTCACGTGACGGATTATTCCAACGCGCTGAAGAGCGGCTACGATCTGATCGATGAGAAATGGGAGGACGGGATTTTTTCTTCTCTGGGCATCGACAGGGCGCTGCTGCCGGATGTGGTAATGCCGGGTCAGCCGGTCGGCAGGATTACAGCCGCGGCCGCTGCCGAAACAGGCCTGCCGGAGGATACGGAGATCGCGGCGGGCGCTACGGACGGCTATTCGTCCTGCGTCGCTTCCGGGGTTGTTCGTCCCGGTCAGTACAATACCACCATCGGAACGACGATTGTTCTGAAAGGCGTCACGGAATCCTTTATCAAAGATCCGCTGGGACGCGTTTACTGCCATAAACATCCGCAGGGATACTGGTATCCGGGAGGCGCCGGCACCATCGGCGGAATCTGTCTGAATCAATGGTTCGGCGAAGAAAATTTCGCGAGGCTGAACGGCGGCGTTGCCCGGGTGACGCCTACGGGTAATCTGATTTATCCCCTGACCATGAAAGGCGAGCGGTTTCCTTTCGTCAATCCGGACGCGGAAGCGTTTTTCCAAATGGAGAATGAAAGCGAGGAGGCCCGCTACGCGGGCACCATGGAAGGCGTCGGCTATGTGGAACGGCTGTGCTACGACACCATGGAGCGGCTTGGATGCCCGCCGGCGGATACGGTCTCAATCGCCGGAGGCGCGGTAAAAGCGCCGGTCTGGTCCCGGATCCGGGCGGATATTCTGGGCAGAAAGCTGGTGCAGCCGGCTATCGTGGAGGCGTCCTACGGAACCGCGATTATCGCGGGAACCGTATCCCTCGGAAAAACCCTCTGCGAGGCGGCGGAAACGATGGTGAAATACACGCGGGTTTTTGAACCGGATGCAAAAAAACACGCGGTTTATAATGATTATTACGAGCGGTTTTGCGAAATCTGCCGACAGAAAAAATACATCGATTAGAGGGATTGCCGGATGCGCGGAGCCGGGAAGCTTTTGATCCCGCGGAAGACACAATATTATAGGAACTGAAAAAGATATGAGTATTTATAAAGATTGTGATATACGCGGCGTTTACGGGCGGGAGCTGGACGAAGCGGAAATGACAAGGATCGGGAGAGCGGTAGCGGATTTGCTTCGGGGGCGCACCATTGTGGTCGGCGGCGATTTCCGCGCGCACACCCCGCGTCTGAAAGCGGCGTTTGTGAAAGCGCTTCTGGCGGGCGGGGCGGCTGTCTGTGACGCGGGACAGATTTCGACCCCGCAGCTGTATTTTTCCAAACGGTTTCTCGGCACCTACGCAAGCGCTCAAATCACCGCTTCTCATAATCCGCCCGAATACAACGGTCTGAAGCTGATGTTCGGCGATCTGCCGGTTCTGCCGGAGGACATCCGGGACATCCGGCGCCGCGCGGAATCCGGCGCTTTCGGATCCGGCGAAGGAACGCTTCAGCGCGCGGATACCGGACCCGCGTATGAGGAAATGTTGCGGAGGCGTTACGAAGGGGCGGAGATACCGCCGCGCCGGGACAGCGATTCCGCCGGCGGGAACAAGGCGGAATGTCAGGACGGACGAACCGGGGCGCTTCAGCGCGCGGAAACCGGCGCCGCGTATGAGGAAACGGGGAAAGATCGTTACGAGGGAACGGAGACGCCGCTTCATGTGGTCATCGATGCCATGAACGGCGCCATGAGCGAAATCGCCCCGAAAGTGATGGAAACGCTGGGTCTTCGGGTGACGCGGCTGTCCTGCCGCCGCGACGGCGCCTTCTCCGGAAGAACCCCGAATCCTGCCGTGCGGAAAAACCTTGCGGCTCTGTGCCGGACAGTACGGGAGGAGCGCGCCGATTTCGGCGTCGCGTTTGACGGCGACGGCGACCGCGCCATCTTTGTGGACAGCGCGGGCGTTCCTTTGCTGGCGGAGGAAGCCATGGTTATCTTTATTGATCATCTCGTCCGCCCCGGGGAGAGCGTGGTTTATGATTTGAAATGCAGTTCGATTTTACGAAACGCGGTATCCGCCGCGGGCGGGGAGGCCGTCATGGAGCGTTCCGGTCACGCGTTTATCCGAAGACATTTCATGCAGGCCGGCAGCCGTCTGGCCGGAGAAGTAAGCGGTCATTATTTCTTCCGCGAACTGGAGGGGGACGACGGCCTGTTCGCGCTGGTCACGATGGCGGATATCCTGCGGAAATCCGGCAAAACCATGCGGGGACTTTTGGAGCATGTACATTAT
>CAYUPA010000144.1:0-5336 GCA_964446565.1 uncultured Lachnospiraceae bacterium | reverse complement strand
AACCGGCACGAAAACACAGGAGGAACCTATGAAGACAAAAGTATTTATCGACGGAAGCGAAGGCACGACCGGTCTCAGGATATTCGAGCGCTTTCAAGACCGTGACGATATTGAAATCCTACGAATCGATCCCGCGCTCAGAAAAGACCCCGCGGAGCGCAGCCGTCTGATCAACGCGTCGGATATCACGTTTTTATGTTTGCCGGATGCGGCGGCCAAAGAGGCTGTTTCGCTCATAGAAAACGAAAAGGTCCGCATCATCGATTCATCGACGGCGCACCGCACGGCGGAAGGCTGGGCCTACGGCTTTCCGGAACTGTCAAAGGCGCACCGGAAGCAGATCGAGGGAAGTATGCGCGTAGCCGTGCCCGGCTGTCACGCAACGGGCTGTATTTCGCTGATCTACCCGCTTACAGCGGGAGGAATCCTGCCGAAAGACTATCCGCTGAGCGCGTTTTCCTTAACAGGCTACAGCGGCGGCGGCAAAAAGATGATTGCAGAGTACGAGGCAGAGGACCGGCCTTTCGAACTCGAGGCGCCCCGGGAGTACGGGCTTTCGCAGAAGCATAAGCATCTTCCGGAAATCAAGGCGGTGACCGGAATCGCCCGTGAGCCGCTCTTCTCCCCGATCGTGGCGGATTATTACAGCGGCATGGTCGTTACCGTTCCTTTATACGCGGATATGTTAAAGGGACGCCCGACACCGCAGGCGCTGCGGAAATATTACGCGGAGTATTACGAGGGCGAGGCTTTGATCCGCGTCAATCCTCTTGAGAACGATGTCTCCGCGAGCGGCTTCCTAAGCGGCAACGGTCGTTCCGGCTGGGACGGACTGGAAATCTTCGTCACGGGCAATGAAGAACGAATCCTCGTGTCCTCCCGCTTTGACAATCTCGGAAAAGGAGCCTCAGGCGCGGCTGTGCAGTGTCTGAACATCATGACAGGCCGTGATGAAACGACGGGACTGGTTCTGTAGTCCAGTCCCGCGGAGAGGGCATCCTGCAGAGGAAAATCCATTCCGCAAAATGGCGGCCCATCCCTCGGGGGGAAATCCTTTCCTTAAAATGGCGGTTCATCCCCCGCGGGGATGGGTTATTTCCCGTCTTTTTGCATAAAATACTGCTTCACCGCCGTTAAATCCTGAAGGACCGCAACGCACAGCCCCTCCATTTCCGGCGTCGGCTCCAGCATATCCGGAACCATGATCGGCATCATGCCGGCCCGCGAAGCGGAACGGATACCGTTATAGGAATCTTCGACCGCGTAGGCTTCTTCCGGCCTTGCGTCGATCGCCTGACAGGCGGCGATGTAGATGTCCGGTTCCGGTTTGCTGCGCTTCACGTGGTCCCCGCCGACGATTTTATCAAAATAGCCATCAAGGTCCGCCATGCGAAGCTCCTTCTGAATGTCCGCATAGCGGGAAGAAGACGCGAGACCAATCCGGTACCCGCTGTCCTTCAGGTATTGAAGCAGTTCCCGTATCCCGCGTTTGACAGGCATGCCGCACCGCTCGTTCAGTTCTCTGAAAGCCCTTGAGGGGCGATCCACGAATTCCCTGTAAGGAGGAAGGTCCGGAAATTGCTCACGAAAAATCTTGTCGTTATATTCCGGCGTCGCGCCGATGCACTTCCGATAGGCCTCCACAACGTTGCCAAGGCCGCGGCGCGCAGCTTCCTCTTTCCAGCACTGCAGCATCCGGCGTTCCGTATCGAAAATGACGCCGTCCATGTCAAAAATTACGGTTTTCATTTTACTCCTGCGTTTTACTGAATGTGTTTATGATTATACAGATGATCCATGCAGTATTCATAGTTTCCATTACACTCCGAACAGTACCGGAACTGCATATTCGGATCATCCTTTTCGGTTTTGCCGCAGACGTAGCAGCGGTGAAACGGAACGTCGTCGATGATTTTCCCCTTTGGATGGGATTTCCCTTTGGACGCGGATTTCCCTCCGGACGTGGATTTAGAGGAACCATGCCATGTCGCCGCGTGAATATAAGTTTCCCTTCGGCGCATGTCGCGAATTCGGCCAAGCAGCTTTGGCCCGAAAAACAGAATATAATTCAGAAGCGAAACGATGATAAAGCCGCGGGCAGACCACGATCCGATAATGAACTGAACCACCAGCATGGCGGCCATAAACCATCCCATCCATTTCACCTTGATTGGAATGAAGAAAAACAGCAGGACCCGCAGATCGGGATACAGGGTGGCAAAGGCAAGAAAGAGCGTTTCATTCAGATAATCCGGCGTTCCGTAGGACTGGAAAAGAAAGGAAGCGACGATGGTCGCAAGCACCCCGGTGAAATAGAACACATTAAAGCGGAACGCGCCCCAGCGGGCCTCCAGCATCGAACCGAGAAAATAGTTGAAATACATGGAGAGCGCGAAAAAAAGGATATTCTGCGTGTTGGATGGAATAAAGATAAACGTGATCAGCCGCCAGACCTGCCCCTTAAGGACCAGCGAAGGCGAAAGATAGAGATAGTTCAGATACTGGGGATTTATCAGCGAAAGAACGTACGCGATGATCGTACCGATAATGATATATTTCATCAGATTCGGAATCGCAAACCGTCCAAACCGCCGCTCCATCCGGTCTAATACACTCATGGGGACCTCCGTTTCATATATGGATTCCGCCAGATGCGGACTCTTAAAATGTGACATCATTATACTACGGGCCGCTGCTAAAAACAAGAAGAAGACCGGAATTTCAGGTCTGCCGTATCAGCCACGCGCTTTTTCAGGCTCCCGCTCTCAGGCTGCCTCATTCAGTCTTCCTCATGGAGGCCTCCGCATTTCCGGCGCGGCGGGGCCTTTTCATTTTTCGGTTGTCAATCTGCCGTTCCTGTGATATAATGTGAACAATCGTTAAGCGATTAATTAAAAATCGAATGGAGCCTTGTAATGAAAAAAATTTCTTCCTATTTCGCCGCGCAGGATATGACCGTCGGCAAGCCGTACGCCAAAATCCTGCAGTTCGCGATTCCCATGCTGCTCGGCAATCTGGCGCAGCAGCTTTACAGCACCGTGGATTCCATCGTCGTCGGCAAGTTCGTGGGCGACGGAGCTCTCGCCGCGGTCGGTAACAGTTTCCCTCTGACCAATCTGCTCCTCGTTCTGTTTGTCGGCATCTCAACAGGTGCCAGCATCATGATCTCGCAGTATTTCGGAGCGGGCAGGCGCAAGGAGCTGTCTGACACGCTTGGAACCTGCATTACGCTGACAGGTGCGGCGACGCTGATCATCATGATAACCGGACCGCTTATCACCCCGTTTTTTGTACGCCTGATTAAGACGCCTGACGATATTTTTGATATGACGTGCACCTATCTTTTTATTACCTTCATCGGCATCGCCGGTTCTACCTATTTTAACATACTTTCCGGCATCATCCGCGGCCTCGGCGATTCGTTCAGTTCGCTGCTGTTCCTCCTGATTGCGACCGTGATCAACATCGTTCTCGATCTGACCTTCGTCGCGGTCTTCCGCTGGGGCGTCGCGGGCGTCGCGATCGCTACGATCATTTCCCAGATCATCAGCGCGATTCTCTGCTTTATCCGTCTTCATAACATGCGGGACATTCTGGATATGAACCGGCATACGCTGCGTCCGAACCGGAAACTCTCCGTTCAGCTTTGCCGCCTTGGCATTCCTTCCGGCATATCGCAGGCGATCTTCGCGCTGTCCTCCGTCGTGGTGCAGTCTCTGACCAACAGCTTCGGCACGACCGTCATCGCCTGCTGCGTCGTCGTGATGCGCGTCGACGGCTTCGCGATGATGCCCAACTTCTCCTTTGGCAATGCCATGACCACCTATACCGGCCAGAATATTGGCGCGGGCAAGATCGACCGCGTCACGCAGGGTACCCGGCAGGGCGTGCTGCTTTCCTGCGGGTTTGCGGCCCTTCTTACGACCTGCATTCTTCTTTTCGGCCGCAACCTTATGGCCTTATTCACCGACACGGAAGAACTGATCGTCATGGGGATGCACATGATGCGGATTATCGCGGTCGGCTACATCGCTGTCGCGGTTACGCAGTCGCTCTCCGGCGTCCTGCGCGGGGCGGGCGATACGGTAAGCCCGATGTGGATCGGCTTTATAACAACCGTCGCCATTCGCGTTCCGATCGCGTATCTCTGGGCCTATTTCACCCGCAGCGAAGCGCTCCCCAACGGTTCGCCGGATTCGCTGTACTGGTCCCTTCTGATCTCATGGCTGATTGGCGCGCTTCTGACCTGCATCGCCTATTCGCGCGGAAAATGGAAAAAATCCGGCATCGTAAATGCGCCGGAGGGGCCGCAGGCATAGGATTCTCCAAGACGACGCAAGCACAGGTAATCCTAAACAGGGGCTGCCGCATCATGTTACTGCGGCAGCCCCTGTTACAGCTCTGTCCAAACGCAGCTGCGTCGTCGGCATAACAAAGCGGCGGACACAATATACACATTCCGCCGCTTTCATGATTTTGTTTTTCTTTCTCTTTTACACCGTGCATTTCGCGCGCAGTTCTCAGCCTTTCACGGCGCCGATCATAACGCCTTTCACGAAGTACTTCTGCAGGAACGGATAGACCAGCAGCACAGGCACCGTGGTCAGCATAATCGTCGAATACTTGATCGATTCGGCGAACTGGTTCACCTGATCATTCTCCGCCGCCGCCGAGTTCAGAATGTTGGAATTCGCGATCACAATCGCGCGGATGATGTTCTGAATCGGCAGCTTTTCATTATCGCGCAGATAGATGGAAGCGTTAAACCAGGAATTCCAGTGTCCGACGCCATAGTACAGAAGCAGCACCGCGATGGTCGGCTTGATTAACGGCGTCACAATCCGGAACAGAATCACCAGATCGTTCGCCCCGTCGATGTAGGCGGATTCCCTCAGGGAATCCGGCAGCGACTGGATCGCCGTCCGGCAGATGATCGCGTTGTAGACGCTCATCGCTCCCGGCAGAATCAGCGCCCAGAGCGAGTTGTACAGCCCCAAGTCGCGAATGTTCAGGAATCCTGGAATCATCCCTCCGGAGAAGAACATAGTAAACAGGATCAGTCCCTGAATCAGCGGCTTGAAAAATACGTTGCTCGACGCCATGAAATAGCCGGCGAACAGCGTCAGGAGGATGTTGATCGGCAGCGACACAACCAGCACCACGATGATATTGCGAAACCCTGAAAACAGCAGCGGATGCGTCAGCGCCAGCTTATATGAGCCAAGCGTGAACCCGTGCGGCCACAGCAGCACGCCGGGATGCGACACCAGATAGGTGTTGGACGTCACCGAAGCGCAGAAAATATACCAGATCGGGTAGAGCGTCACCAGGCACAG
>CAYUPA010000143.1:2005-5375 GCA_964446565.1 uncultured Lachnospiraceae bacterium | reverse complement strand
ATTTTCCCTGGAGGAATTGCGGACACGCTGATTCGCAAAGGGAAGCTCGACAGGGGCATTACGTGCGTGGAACCCTTCGATTATGAGATCGTGGACCGGATCTACACGCCGTTCGATAATCTCGTACTGGCCGTTACGCTCCACGAAGACGGCAGGATGGACAAGCGGGTATTGGGATCGCTTGGCGAAGCGGTAAAGGCGCGGTATACGGACGAGGCCGAATGGAAGCGTCTTACGGAAATTTTTACAGCCAAAAGCCTTCAGCTGGTTTCGTTTACCATTACGGAAAAAGGCTATGCAATGCGCGGCGCGGACGGGCAGTATTTAGGCTATGTGCGGAATGATCTTGAAAATGGACCCACGTGTCCTTCGGGCGCGATGGGCATCGTGACTGCCATGCTCTTTGCGCGGTTTCAGGCCGGCGCGGCCCCGCTCGCTCTCGTTTCGATGGACAACGTATCCCGAAACGGCGAAAAGCTGCGCGCGTCCGTGCTGGAAACGGCGCGCGAATGGCGGAAACGGAATTATGTCGGCGAGGATTTCCTGACTTACCTCGAAGACGAAGAGACTGTCAGCTTCCCCTGGACCATGATCGATAAAATCACGCCCCGCCCCTCCGAAGAAGTTGCCCGGTCGCTTACGAAGGCCGGCATTGAAGCCATGGAACCGCTGATTACCGAAAAACAGACCTATATCGCTCCTTTTGTCAACGCGGAAGCGCCGCAGTATCTGGTTGTGGAGGACAGGTTTCCCGCGGGAAGACCGCCGTTTGAAAAGGCCGGTGTTTATATGACGGACCGGACCACCGTGAACCGTTCGGAGAGGATGAAGGTTACGGTCTGTCTGAATCCGCTTCATACGGCGCTCTGTACCTATGCCTGTATGCTGGGATATACCCTTTTTGCCGACTGCATGAGCGATCCGCAGCTTAAAGAGCTTGCGTACCGCATCGGCCCGGTCGAGGGGATGGATGTCGTCGAGGACCCGGGCATTCTTTCGCCGCGCGCCTTCCTTGACGAGGTGCTGAACGTCCGGTTCCCGAACCGGTATCTTGGCGATACCTCACAGCGAATCGCTGTGGATATCTCGCAGATGGTCGGCATCCGCTTTGGAGAAACCATTAAAGCCTACATGGCCAAATACGGCGACGCCCGCAGACTGATCGGCATTCCGCTCGCCATCGCCGGATGGCTGCGGTACCTTCTGGCGCTTGACGATCAGGGCAGGGCAATGCCTCTGTCCCCGGACCCGATGATCCCGGAACTGAGGGCGGCCCTCGCGGGAATCCGCTTCGGAGAACCGGAAAGCCTGAAAGATCAGCTGAAAGACATTCTGTCCAATGAACACATTTTCGGAGTGAACCTGTATCAGGCCGGCATCGGAGAGACGATCGAAGAAATGGTCCGCAGCGAAATCGCGGGCCCCGGCGCGGTTCGAAACACGCTTAGGAATTATTTAGGCTGAACGCGCGGAAGGAGGTTTCTCATATGTTTTTTTCTCTTGAAAAATTCAAGGCCCGGGCGCAGGAGATGAAAGAGCGCCGCTATGTGGACCTTACAGGCATCGCGCCCCTGACCGCCATGGCCGATCCGGCGGATGCGGACGCCGTGCATCACGGACTGCCGGATACGATAACCGGCGCGGATTTTTCATTAGGCGACTCGTTTACAGGCCGGGACCGGTATCTCTGGCTCCGGAAAACCGTGACCCTGCCCGAACGCCGCGCGGGCTTTGAAGTCGTGGGACTCTTTAACTTCGGCGAAACCGGCGGCGGCTTTAACAGCGGTTTCGAATCCATGCTGTATGTGAACGGGCATCCTTATCAGGGTGTTGACACCTTCCATAATGACGTCGTATTCGAAAGCCTCGCGGGACAGACGGCGGAACTCACATTCCTGCTGTGGACCGGCCTCGAAGGCGGCGGGACGCACCGCGATCAATATCACAGATTCCGTCAGGCGGAAATCGGCTATTTGCATAAAGATGCGGATGAGATGTATTATTATACGCGCGCGATCGCGGAAACCCTTCCGCTCCTTCAAGAGGACGACCCCGTGCGCTGCAAACTCACGGACGCGCTGGAAAAGGCGCTTCTCCTCATCAACTGGGACCGCGACAAATATCTGAATACGGTAACGCCGGCGCTCCGCTGTCTGCGGGAGGAACTCGGCAAAATCGGAAAGCATACCGATATCACCGTTCACTGCGTCGGACATACGCATATCGACGTCGCGTGGCTGTGGCGTCTTAAACATACGCGGGAAAAGGCTCAGCGCTCGTTTGCGACGGTGCTTCGCTACATGGACGAGTATGATGACTATATTTTTATGCAGTCTCAGCCGCAGCTCTATAAATATGTTAAAACCGACTGTCCGGAACTCTATGCCAAAATCAAAGAGCGCGTCGCCGAAGGGCGCTGGGAGCCGGACGGCGGCATGTGGCTGGAAGCCGACTGCAATATCACCTCCGGCGAAAGCCTTGTGCGGCAGTTCCAGCACGGCACCCGCTTTTTTAAGCAGGAGTTCGGCAGAAAATGCGAATATCTGTGGCTTCCCGACGTCTTCGGCTACAGCGCGGCGCTTCCGCAGATCATGAAACTTGCCGGTATCGACACCTTCATGACCACGAAAATCGGATGGAACCAGTTCAATACGATCCCGAACGATCTTTTCAAATGGCGCGGCATCAACGGGTCCGAAATTCTAACCTACTTCATCGAAACGCCGAACTCCGCGGAGTCTCTTAACCGGCGCGGCTCGACCTATAACGGAATGATCACCCCTGTCTCCACGCTTGGAAGCTGGAAAAAATTCAAGAATAAAAATCTCACGCGCGATACGCTGATCTCCTACGGCCATGGCGACGGAGGCGGCGGCGCGGACCGCGATATGCTGAAAATGCGCCGCGTTCTGGACCAGATTCCCGGCCTTCCGCATGTAAAGACAGGCCGCGCGGACGATTTCTTCCGCAAGCTCCATCAGGATGTGGAAAACGCCGCGGAGGAAGTCCCCGTCTGGGACGGCGAACTGTATCTGGAATACCACCGCGGCACCTATACTTCGCAGGCCCGCAACAAGCGGATGAACCGCAAGATGGAATTTAAGCTCTGCGAGGCGGAATGGCTGTCCTCTCTCGCAAGTCTTTCCGGCGGCCGCTATGAGGGAAAAATGATTTACGACGCCTGGGAGACCGTTTTGCTTCTGCAGTTCCATGACATCATCCCCGGCTCCTCCATTCACGAGGTCTATGAGGACTGCCGCAGCATGTACGCGGAAGCGGGCGATCTCGCGAACCGCGTAATCGCCGCCGCGTTCAAAACTCTTATCGACGCGCCGGACCGGGACGCCTTTACGGTCTATAATTTTGGGAG
>CAYUPA010000143.1:0-1905 GCA_964446565.1 uncultured Lachnospiraceae bacterium | reverse complement strand
TCTTTCACAGGCGAGGACGGATGCTCTTTCACAGGGGAGAACGACTGCTCTTCCACGGACGAAAACAGTTTCACTTTCACCGACGAAGACGGCACTCCTCTCCTCGCGCAGCCCGTTAAGGGAGGCTTCGAGGTTGCGGTCGAAATGGATCCGCTCTCCATGAAAACCATACGGTTTGCGCCGCCAAAAGAGCGGAAAACAGAAGCCCCTTCCCCCTTTCGGATTGATCTTGCAAACCGGACCGTCGAGACGCCGCACTACATTTTGTCATGGAATGAGCAGCATTTTCTCCGCCGGGTTTATGACAAGGATTACGACCGCGAGGTTCTGCGTGAAAACGGGCCTGGCAACGCACTCGAGGTCTTCGAAGATAAACCCATGCAGCATGACAACTGGGATATCGACATTTACTATACGCAGAAAAAAGAATACGCCAAAGCGGCGGCTCCCGTGAAGGTGAAAGAATGCGGCGCGCTTCGGGCCGTGCTTCAGTTCTCCTTTGTCTATAATGAATCGACGCTGCGGCAGGATATGATCGTTTACCGGAACAGCCGCCGCATCGACTTTGTGACGCACGCCGACTGGCACGAGGATCATCGTCTGCTGAAAGCCGCGTTTGAAACCGACATCCGCACGACAAAGGCGACCTACGATATCCAGTACGGTCATATCGAGCGCCCGACCCATTTCAATACCAGTTGGGACTGGGCGCGTTTCGAGGTTGTGGGCCACAAATGGGGCGATATTTCCGAGGAAAATTACGGGGTCAGCATTCTGAACGACTG
This sequence comes from uncultured Lachnospiraceae bacterium, assembly GCA_964446565.1. Classification (GTDB taxonomy): domain Bacteria; phylum Bacillota; class Clostridia; order Lachnospirales; family Bianqueaceae; genus CAYUPA01. The sequence continues at coordinate 1,120 of CAYUPA010000143.1, read as the reverse complement.
CAAATACGGCTACAGCGCGAAGGACGGCACGATCAAGCTGTCGCTTCTAAAGAGCGGAAAATATCCGGATACGGAAGCGGATATGGGCGAACATGATTTCACATACGCTTTGTATCCGCATCCGCAGGGACCTGTGCAAGGCGGCGTAATCGAAGAAAGCGTCTCGCTGAATCTGCCTCTGCAGGCGGTCTCCGGCGCCTCTTCCGTTTCCGGCCGCTCTCTCATCCGGATACAGGGCGAAGGGATTCATATCGACGCCGTTAAGAAAGCGGAGGACGAGGACTGCTTCATCCTTCGTTTCCATGAATGCCGCGGCGGTACGGAAAAAATCGTTCTGACTTCCGATTTTGGCATCGCGGATTATACGCCCTGCAATCTTCTGGAGGAATCGACAGGCGCGACGGTAAGCGCGGACACGCTTGCGCTTACGGTAAAACCTTTTGCGATCCACTGCTATAAGCTGCATTTTAAGGCAGAGACATATCAGCATCGTTTCGCCTAAGCTGTGTGAACTGCTGAAATACATGAACAGCCCGTGGACGCTGCCTGTGAGAGGGCGGGGATACACGATCCGAGAGATCGCTCAGGAATGCCGGGATCCCCGTCTTTTTACAGCGATCGCTCCATCAGCATCTCTGCAAAATCAAGATCCATCTGTTCGTCAATATCAATCGAATGTTTCCGGCTCATGATATATGCATAACATTCCTTTTGATAAACATACTCATGTTTCAGGTAAAAATCTGTATCATATAAATAAATTGCCCCATTTAGGCAATAACAGGTTTCTAACCGCTGTCCTGGAAAATCGCCGCGATTGTCTAAAAATCCTTCCATACTCTTATCTTCAGGAAGAGTATGGGTCCACAGCGGAGAATGATCCGTCTCGCACACGCTTATAACCGCCTTGGCATTTTTCGCTTCAAACAATGCCATCGCGTTCCGAATGTCCTGCGCGGTTCTCATTGGCGATGTAGGCTGCAAAATGCAGATTATATCAAACCTCTTTCCGCTCCTTTCATATTGATTCAGCACTTCCAGCACAACATCTCTCGTCGTTGCCAAATCAGAAGACGCTTCTTTGCTGCGCAAAAAAGGCACTTCTGCACCATGCTTGATA
>CAYUPA010000142.1:0-5380 GCA_964446565.1 uncultured Lachnospiraceae bacterium | reverse complement strand
TCAGGTCCATGGAAGCGGACGGGCTTGTTACCCGCACCGTTTATCCGGAAGTCCCTCCAAGGGTGGAATATGCCCTGTCGGAACTGGGGCAAAGTCTGAAGCCGATTATTGACGCCATGAAAGAATGGGGCGAGAATTATATATCGAGCAGGGCGTCTACTTGCTTACGAACTGGCCGTTGACCTTCTGGATCGCTCTCGGCACCGCGTCCTTGCTGTTTTTCCACGGTTCCTTTTGATAGCGGTAGTCAAATTTCATCGTGAACCATTTGAGGTCCCCGGCGACGCGGTCGAGGTTCCGTTCCTCAAGGTCCGCGATCGTCCGGCGAAACTCCGCGAGGTCATTTCCGCTGAGGGGTCCGCTCGCCGCCTGATGAAGTTTTAGAAAATGGGGAAGGCAGAACCCCTTCGAGGCAAGAACCGTCTTCCGAAATTCCGGGTCCCGCTTCCACAGGATGAAGAAAGCGCCGAAGTACCGGTCGAGAATGGCGTCGATTCGCCTGCAGATATAGCAGGAAGCCGGTTTTTCTTTCAGATATTCGGCGATCGGGTCGCCGCCCTCTTTTTTCCCTCCGAAACGGCGGGCTGTCTTTCCGCCTGATGCGGTCTGCAGGAGGTCTCGGACCTTGCCGCGCTGGTGTTCAAGATGCGATTGCAGAATCAGCGCGACGCCGAGCGAGTTGCTCTGCCGGTACAGAGCGTCCATGTGGCACCGGCAAAAGCCCAGCTCATTCGTTTCGCCGCGCACATCTTCCTCCATGTAGGAGGGGCTTAACACGAAATCAAGCGTATCGGCTTCCAGCTTTCGGTACATGGCGCAAAACGCACATTCAGTGTCTTCCTTAAAGCCGTCGTTCACGGGAATCGTATAAATTTCCTCTTTCATCGCGTCAGCGCTCCTTTCCGCGGCCTTTTTCCCTATTATAATCCGCGGGCGGCGGTTTGACCAGAGATTTTTCGTAAAGTCCTGCGATATCCCGCGGGCTGCCTTTTTACGCATCGCCCGAAACGGAAAATCATTGGTTCATACTTAGAACGGAAAGTCTTCTGTTTAGACCCGAAATGGACAGTCTTCTGTTTAGACCCGAAACGGAAAATCTTCTGTTTAGACTTGTCACCCGGAAAGGGAAGGTTTATAATAATCTCGGTTCAAAACGAAACATATTATTTTGTGAAAGGGGACATCGTCCATGAGCACTTTTCTGGAAAGCGTAAAAGAACGTGCAAAATCCAACAGAAAAACCATCGTACTTCCGGAATCGATGGACAGGCGGACGTTTGAGGCGGCTGCCGTTATTTTAAAGGAGAAAATTGCGGACCTGATCATCATCGGCAGCCCGGAGGCGGTCGCTGCGAACAGTCAGGGCCTCGATATTTCCGGCGCCGTGATCGTGGACCCGGCAACCAGCGCGAAGACGGGCGAATACATCGACAGGCTCGTAGAGCTTCGTAAAAATAAGGGTATGACGAAAGAGATGGCAACCGATCTGCTGCTTCATGAATATATGTATTACGCCTGCATGATGGTGAAGTCGAAGGACGCGGACGGCGTGGTTTCCGGCGCCTGCCATTCCACGGCGAACACCTTGAAGCCTTCGCTGCAGATCATTAAGACGGCGCCCGGCACCAAACTGGTATCCGCGTTCTTTTTAATCGTGGTTCCGGACTGCGAGTATGGAAAAGACGGAATTTTCATTTTTGCCGATTCCGGTCTGGTACAGAATCCGAACCCGGAGGAATTAGCGGCGATAGCGGCCTCTTCGGCGGATTCTTTCCGTCAGCTGGTGGAAGCGGAGCCGGTCGTGGCGATGCTGTCACATTCTACGAAAGGCAGCGCGAAGCACGCGGATGTCGACAAAGTGGTCGAAGCGACCCGAATCGCCAGGGAGAACCGTCCGGACCTCAAGCTGGACGGCGAACTGCAGCTTGACGCGGCGATCGTTCCCTCTGTCGGCGCGTCCAAGGCGCCAGGAAGCGCAGTGGCGGGTCATGCCAATGTTCTGATTTTCCCGGACCTTGACGCCGGAAATATCGGCTATAAACTGGCCCAGCGCCTTGCCAGGGCGGAAGCGTACGGCCCGATCACGCAGGGTATCGCGGCGCCGATCAATGATTTGAGCCGCGGCTGCTCGGCGGACGATATCGTGGGCGTCGTGGCCATTACGGCCGTGCAGGCGCAGAAGTAAGCTATGCAAAAGCAGGAAATACTCACTGCGGGGAGGAAAACGGCATGAAGATTTTGGTTATAAACTGCGGAAGCTCTTCTCTTAAATATCAGCTGATCGATATGGAGACGGAGTCCGTGCTTGCGAAAGGCCTTGCGGAGCGGATCGGCATCGATGGCTCCTGTCTGAAACATACGCCGGCGGGCGGGGAGACGGTCGTACTGGAAGAGCCGATGCCGGACCATCATAAAGCGGTTTCCATGGTGCTTGCGGCTCTCACGGACGAGACGTACGGCGTTATCAAAAGCATGGACGAGATCGGGGCGGTCGGCCACCGCGTCGTGCAGGGCGGCGAGGCGTTTTCCGGCTCTGTTCGAATCGACGACGAGGTCATCGCGGATATCGAGGCGTGTTCGGACCTTGCGCCGCTGCACAATCCGGCGAATCTGATTGGCATTCGCGCCTGCATGGCGTTAATGCCCGACACGCCGATGGTGGCGGAGTTCGACACCGCGTTCCATCAGACGATGCCGGAAAAAGCGTATATGTACGGAATTCCGTATGAATATTATGAGAAATACAAGGTTCGCCGCTACGGCTTTCACGGGACCTCGCACCGCTATGTTTCAGGCCGCGTCGCGGCGATTCTGGGGCGGCCGATCGAGGACCTTAAGATCGTCGTCTGCCATCTTGGCAACGGCGCCAGCGTCTGCGCGGTAAACGGAGGCAAATCCGTCGACACCAGCATGGGACTTACGCCGCTTGAAGGCCTCATCATGGGCACCCGCAGCGGCGATCTCGATCCGGCGATTCTGCAGTTTATCATGCATAAGGAGAATCTTGATATCGACGGCATGATGAATGTTCTGAACAAAAAATCCGGCATTCTGGGCCTTTCCGGCATTTCAAGCGATTTCCGCGAGATCGAGGCCGGCTACGCGAAGGGCGACGAGGCGGCCGCACGCGCGAACCACGCCTTTGTGTACCGTGTCGCGAAATATATCGGCGCGTACGCGGCGGCGATGAACGGGCTGGACGCCGTCGCCTTCACGGCGGGTCTTGGCGAAAACAACGCCAAAGTCCGCAGGGAAATCTGCGGATATCTCGGATTTCTGGGGCTTACGGTCGATGACGCGAAGAACGCGGTCCGCGGCGAGGAACGCGTGATCTCCACGGACGATTCCAGGGTGGCGGCGCTTCTTGTCCCCACGAACGAAGAACTGATGATCGCGCGCGATACGGCTGAGCTGTGCCGGCAGCGGGACTAAAGGAGGGTCCATGTCGTCCTTTACGGTATCGCGCCGCCGCGCCGTTTCCGTTCTTGCCGGCATCCTGCTTTTTGCTTTCATAACGCGCCTGTGTATCGGTATGCTTTACACCAATTATTTTGATATCGCCTGGTACCGAACATGGGCGCTTTCCCTTCCCGACGGTTTTTTTAACTGCTACGGCAGGCTCATGGAGGGGAAGTACGCTCTCGATTACCCGCCGGTTTATCTGGCGGTTCTTTATGCCGTCGGCTGGCTGTACCGCCTCTTTCCGCTGCAAAATTACGCTATGCTGGACATGCTGGCGATGAAGGCGTTTCCGATCCTGTTCGACGTGCTCACCGCCATGATGCTGTATCTGTGCTGCCGCAAACGGTCGGGGGAGGCCTTTGGCCTGATCGCGGCTGTTTTCTGGGCGCTCAATCCCTCGGCGGTCTTCAACTCCGCCTGCTGGGGGCAGACCGACGGCATGCTGCTGTTTTTCCTGCTGCTTTCGTTTTACGCGGCGGAAAACGGAAGACCGATTCTCGGATCGGCCTTGTTTGCCTTGACGGGCCTTGCGAAAATGCAGGCCCTGTATTTTACGCCGGTGCTGTTTTTTTATCTGCTGCGGCGTTACGGCTGGAAAAAAACGCTGGCGGGGGCAGGCGCCGCCGCGGCGACGGGCTACGGAGCGTTTCTGCCGTTTATTTTCGGCAGCTGGTCCTATTACGGCATACGGAGTTTCACGCTTCCTTTCAGGGTCTATTGGAACGGCCTCGGCAAATACCCTTACGCCGCGCTTAATACCTATAACCTGTACGGCCTTTTCAATCTCAACTGGGTTCCGGACAGCAAGTCCCTCTTCTTCGGGCATTTTGACGCCGAGGCCGGCATGATGACAGGCGGATTTACGCTGCATACGCTAAGCCTCCTGTTTATGATCCTTGCGATTCTCCTGCTCGCGGCGGTCCAGTTCGGCGGACGCGGGGAGAGCAGTCTGTGGAGCGGCGGCTTCCTGTTCATGCAGTGCGTTTTCATGCTTACGACCCGTCAGCACGAGAGGTACCAGATCGCGGTCCTTCCCTTTGCCCTGCTGCTGTTTATAAGGAGCCGCCGCCTGCGGTATATGTGGCTGTTTATCGCGCTGTCGCTGACAACGTTTGTCAATCAGTTCATGCTGCTTGTGCGCAACAATACGATCCGCGATCCGGCCGCGCCGTGGAACGCGCTGTTTGAACCGGTGCAGACGGTCTTTTCCGCCATTAACCTTGTTCTCTTTGTCTGGAGCGTGATCGAGGTATGCCGGTACGCCTTCCGGAAGGACGGCGGGGGACTGCGGAGGATTCCTCACTTTTTTGTGCAAAACCGATAGGGTTTGTGCTATAATTCGTAAAGAAGCATTGTGCTGAAATTCGTAAGCAAGCATTGTGCTATAATTCGTAAACAAGCATCCGATGTTTTGATACGCTTGCTGACAATAGAAATGGGATGAAGCCAAATTATGAAAAAAGTAAATCAAATAACGCCGATCACGGTTCTTACCGGGTATCTCGGCGCAGGGAAAACGACCCTTCTTAATCATGTTCTTAAAAATCAGAAGGGTTATAAGGTCGCGGTCATTGTCAACGATATCGGAGAAGTCAATATCGACGCCGATCTGATTGCGCGGGGCGGTTCGGTGCAGGAAAAAGAGGGCGATCTGGTGCCGCTGTCAAACGGCTGCATCTGCTGTACGCTGAAGGTCGATCTGATGAAACAGATCGTCGGCCTCATCCGGCAGGACCGCTTTGATTATATTTTGATCGAGGCCAGCGGAATCTGCGAACCGCTGCCGATCGCGCAGACCATCTCGATGATGGACGGTTCTACGCCGGGGTCTAAAATTCCGCAGATTTGCCGCCTCGACAACGTTGTTACGGTCGTTGACGCGGCCCGCCTCGTGACGGAATTCGCGAACGGAAACGCG
>CAYUPA010000141.1:2452-5389 GCA_964446565.1 uncultured Lachnospiraceae bacterium | reverse complement strand
GATTCTGTGTCCGACCGCTTTTCAGATGTGTAAAGCGCGGCAGAAGCGCTGCCGACTTTTTCAAAACTACTGTTGATTCTTCAGCAGGTCGCGAATTTCCGTCAGAAGTTCGACGGAAGGATCCACTTCCGGTTCCGGCTCCGGCTCGGGTTTCGCATCCTTTTTCCGGTGGAAAACATTAACCGCCTTGACGATCAGGAAGACGACGACCGCAATAAGAAGGAAGTTAATAACCGCCTGAATAAAGAGGCCGATGCCGATGCGGGCGTCTCCCAGCGTAATGGCGATACCGGAGAAATCGATGCCGCCGAAGATGAGTCCGATCAGCGGAGTAAAGATATCGTTGACGAGAGATGTTACAATGGCTGTAAACGCGCTGCCAATAATGATGCCAACCGCCATATCCAGTACATTGCCGCGCGCAATGAATTCCTTAAATTCGGCAATCAGCCCCTTGCCTTTCTCCTTCAACTTGCTCATAAGAATCTCCTTTTCCTGTGGTATTATTTCTACCGCTGCGGTTCCTGCAGCCGGTAAATTTCCGTGTATTTTTGCGTCAGATAGTCGATATAATAGCGAACGTCAAAATCCGCGCCGCAGCAGCCGCGAAGAATCTGCTTTGGGGTCAGGAGACGGCCATAGCGGAAGATATGCGCCCGCAGCCATTCGTTAAGCGGTGTCAGATCGCCGGATGCAATGACATCTTCAATGGAAAGGTCCTTCCTGATTGAGTTCAGAATTTGAGCGCCGTAGGCGCTTCCCAGAGAATAGGAAGGAAAGTAGCCGAACAGAGCGCCGCTCCAGTGTGAATCCTGCAGCACGCCGTGGGTGTCGTCCGGAACGTCCACGCCAAGATACTCCTTATACAAACGGTTCCAGAGCTGCGGCACCTCACGGACGGAAATCTGAGCGTGAAAAAGCAGCTTTTCAATCTCATAGCGAATCAGAATGTGCAGTGAATAGGTCAGTTCATCCGCATCCATGCGGATCAAGGACGGAGCGACCTTATTGACGGCGAGGTAAAAATCATGAGCGCTTACATCCTGAAGCTGTTCGGGGAAAAATTCCCGCATTTTCGGGAAGATAAGCCGGATGAACGCTTCGCTGCGTCCGATGATATTTTCATAAAACCGGGACTGCCCCTCGTGGATGCCGTTGGAAGCGCCGGCGGCAAGACAGGTGTGCGCAAGCGCTTCATCCGTGCCCAGTTCATAGAGGGCGTGCCCGCCTTCATGGATGACGCTGTACATGGAGTTTGCGACGGAGTTCTCATAGTAATGCGTGGTGATGCGAACATCCCAGCGGTTCATGTGGCCGGTAAAGGGATGCTCGGTCTCGGCGAGAGTGCAGCGGCTTTTGTCGATACGAAGAACGTCCATCAAATACTGTGAAAAACGGCGCTGCTGTTCGACCGGATAATGGCGGTACAGGAAAGAGTCGTCGATGGAAACTGGCGACTGGCGGACTCTCTGAATCAAGGGAACGAGTTTTTCCCTGATTGTAGTAAAGAACCCGTCGAGCACGTCCGACGTAAAGCCTTCTTCGCTGTCATCGAGCATCGTTTCGTAAGGGTCCTGATCCGGGCTTTGATACAGCGCCATCTTTTTCGCGGAGGCGACGACCTTTTCCAGATACGGAGCAAATGAGTCATAATCGTTGTTCGCCTTGGCGCTGTGCCATACGCTGTCCGATTCGTTAAGCAGTGCGGCATATTCCGCGTATTCGGCAAGGGGGATACGCCGGTCCTTCTCCCAGTCTTTAAGCAGAAGTTCCACCTCCCGCGCCGTCTGCGGGTCCAGTTCGTCCCGGACGTCGTTCAATGAATGGAGAAGGCGGCCAACCTCGTCGGCGGTAAACATCCTCTGTCCTTCTTCCGCAAGAACGGAAAGCGCTTCGCCTCTTGGTCCTGCGGCCTGCGAAGGAGCCATTGTCGCGCCGTCGATATACATCAGGCCCGTCGCAAAATTGTAGGCGTCCATACGGTATTCCAGATTTTTCAGATTCTGGATTTTTATCTGCAGTTCTTCCGTCATGAATTCGAATCTCCTCATCGGGGTTTATTTGCTATTATTATAGCGCTTTCCCGTGAAAAGTAAAGCCATATTTCGTAACAGATCAGACAGCAGGCGCGTTTTATGGAAAACCGAGCCTGTTTTTTTCGCGCCGCGGACCCAAAAAGGAGGCCGTTTTCATCTTGTAGTGAAGAAGAGACTGATGTATAATAAACAGGAAAGCCGGTACGACAGTCCGGCTCGCACTTTGAAAATGAATGGAGGAAAAATATGCTGAATGAGGAGACAAAACGGCAGATTTTTGATGTTTTGTCGTCGAAATTCCCTCTGAACGAGGGCATTCACATGGCAAAAATCAGCAGGTTTCTGCATGATCAGGGCATGGGAGCGGAAGAGTACGGATTCAAACGAATGAAAACGCTGTTTCAAAATCTAAGCGAAATTATGTCGCTGGAGGAGGTGGTCCTGAACAAAGTTCCGCAGACGATCGTTACGCTGCATGAATATCAGGACCGGACGGAAACCGGCCAGCAGCAAGCGGAAGTCGGCCAGCAGCAGGCGGAAACCGGCCAGAAGGCATCAGAACCCCGTCAGAAACCAGCTGAACCTCGGAAACCAGCGGAATCCCAGCGGCCGAATCACAGAACGGAACAAAAACAACTTACGCCGAGTCACAAGACGGAACAAAAACAACTTACGCCGGATCATAAAACGGAACAAAAGCAGCGTATGCCGGATCAGAAGACAGGGCAGGAACAACTTATACAAGTTGAAACCGCACTCCAGCCGGCCACACAAACGCAGGAGGCCCAGTCGGCGGACATAAAAAACCAAGAGGAGAAATATCCGGAAACACTAAAAGATTTTGCGCTTCTGCCGGACAAAACGATCGCCATTTTAGAAAAAACAGCGTCTGAATCCAGCA
>CAYUPA010000141.1:0-2442 GCA_964446565.1 uncultured Lachnospiraceae bacterium | reverse complement strand
AAATTCTGGAAGAAGCGTATGACTGGGCCGCCAAGGATCACGCAATGGAGCCGGAAGGAGGTCATATCACCTTCTTTACGGGCGTGTATTCGAACCGGCAGGAGCCGCTCTATGCGGGATTCAGTCCGAATAAAACGGCGACCGGACAAAAATGGGCCCTCACTTATATCGGAAGCATGAATCCGCAAAGTACGAGTTCACAAAACGCGAACCACAAAAGTATGAACCCGCAAAGTACGGACCCGCAAAGTATGAACCCGCAAAGTACGGACCCGCAGAGTATGAGCCCACAAAGCATGAGTTCCAGAAGTATGAGCCAAAAAAATACGGCCCCCAAAGAGCGGAAAGCTCCGGAGACCGCGCAGAAAAAAATCGGGCAGACGGCAGGCGGAGCAAGGTCGAAAGCGCAGCGCCGGGAGGCGCTTCTTCCGCCCACGTTGGAGGAGTTTGCGGCGCTCCCGGGCATAACGGTCGGTCACCTTGCCGAACTGGCGCCGGAGGCTTTCCCGGAAGGCAGGACGGCTCTGAGCGCGCTCGAGGAATCATACGCAAAAGCGGTCAAAGAAGGAACCTTATATGTAGAGGAGCAGCGCGCCAGCTTTTTTACGGGGCTGTATACGGAGAAGGGCGATCCCCTTCACGCCGGCTTCGTGCGGAACCGCTTTGACGATAAGCCGGCATGGGTTCTCAACTTTATAGGAAGCGATACGTTTAATCCCAACCTGCCCGAGGAGCAGCGGCGCGTCGTTCCCGGCAAAAAGCTGGAGAACTTCGCCTACCTCGGCAACTGGAACATCGTGCTCGAGGAGCTTGCTTCGATGGCGCTGCCGGAAAAGTGGGATTTCGATTTCGCAAAGGAGAAGAATCATTATATTCTGCGGCAGTATCTGTGTTATACATTTTACCGCCTGCAGAATGAAGACAAGATTTGTTTTTCGCAGGCCGGAAATTTCGCGGCATTCAACACCGGGCTGGTCACACGGATGTACGATGCCATCTATGCCTGCTTTGTCCCCTACGAGGACCCGAATTACAGCACGAAGTGGCGTCTTGACGGCTTTTGCGTGGCCGGGGAGAGGGGCAGCGGCAAACAGCTCGTGAAATATTTTAACCCGCTTCCGCAGGCGGCGCGGTATTTTCAGGATCTGAAGGATTTGTTCTATGATCCGGGCCGGGAACTGATTGTGGATTATAAGCACACGCTGGAGGACAATATTTCCCGTCTGCCGATGGAGTTTTTAATTGAGCAGTGTTACTCCGATCCGGAGGCCGTGAATCTTGCGAAAAAGGCCGGCGAAGAGACAGGGGGACAGGCGCGCGGCAGGCTTCTTCGGGAACTGCGAACCTGCATTTCGTCCCGGCCGAAACTCCTTTCCCATCTCCGATATTGTCTTGATGAAGCGGTCCGGCTTGCCATAAAAAAAGTGCGGTGGGACTATAATACGGCGCTGCCGCTGTACTTCCCCACCGCGAACTGCATGAGCCTGATGCTTCCCCTCTCGCTGCTGGGAAACGACAGGCCGGATGTCGCCCTCGTCGTGCAGCTGATGGAGTCGGGCAATTATCAGGGGCAGACCATTTTAACGCTGCCGCAGGCGTATCTGGACGCCCGGCTTTTGTGCAGACCGAACAGCGACTGGCTGAATATTGATAAATTGCAGAACAGACAGGATTACGATGACATCGAGATGGACGCGGTCAACATGGAGTGACCGCGAAAAGACTACAGGCGCGCGGTCACAAAAATGTCGTAGATCGCGCGGATTGCGGTCTCAAAATCCGAATTGTGAACACCAATGATGATATTGAGTTCACTCGAACCCTGATCAATCATGCGAACATTGACGCGGGCGTGCGCGAGGGCGGAGAAAATGCGTCCCGCCGTGCCCCGCATGGATTTCATGCCGCGGCCTACGACGGCAATCAGCGCGAGATCGCTTTCGATTTCGACCGAATCAGGATGGGACAGGCGGTGAATCGCGGAGAGAACCGCCTGTTCTTTGCTTTCAAATTCCGATTGATGTACGATGATCGTCATCGTGTCGATGCCGGAAGGCATGTGTTCAAAAGAGATGCCATTTTCCTCGAAAGCCTGCAGGATGCGCCGGCCAAACCCGATTTCGGAGTTCATCATGTCTTTTTCGATGTTAATGGAACAGAAGCCTTTTTTTCCGGCGATTCCCGTGATGGTATAAGCGGGCTTTACGCAGGTGCTTTCCACGATCATCGTTCCCTGCGCGTCCGGCTCGTTGGTGTCCCGGATATTGATGGGAATGCCCTCTTTGCGCAGCGGGAAAATTGCGTCCTCGTGCAGAACGGTCGCCCCCATATAGGAAAGCTCCCGAAGCTCCCGGTAGGTAATGATCGGGATGATTTCCGGGTTTTCGATGATATGCGGATCAGCGACCAGAAAACCGGGAACGTCCGTCCAGTTTTCATACA
>CAYUPA010000140.1:2375-5392 GCA_964446565.1 uncultured Lachnospiraceae bacterium | reverse complement strand
CACGAGCTGCTCGATGCCGCCCTTGGCGATGCGGTCGTTCAGAGCGCCGATGTCCTCAACGCCCAGAATCCGGCTCCACTCTCTTGAGCGCTTAAAAACCTCAAAGAGCTTATTTGAAGGCTGAAACGGCTGAACATCATACGGAGCCTCCTGCGACGGTCCCAGCAAAACAACGCCGTTTCGATACGGAACCAGATCGAAGCGCTTCAGCATACCGGTCTCCGGCAGCATCGGACCGTAAAAATAATCCACGCTCGAACCCAGACGGTACAGATGCACCGATGAAAAGCGGCGATAGCGAAACAGCCGGACCTTATCCGGCATATTTCGCTGCTCGAACTGGTCCAGCGCTTCCTCGAGCGGAACGAGGCCCTTCTCGATGGGGAGATTGGCCTCCGCAAGCTCCCGCATCCGGAGGCGGATTGTTTCCACCTGCTCCGCTGTCACCTGGGATTCGAAGTCCCCGCGCCGAAGGATTTCACAGAACGTCCCGTTCCCGATTCCGTGCTTAATCCGGACGTGGACATCCTCTCCCAACACCGCGTCCGCGCAGTGCAAAAACAGAAAATGCAGCGACCGCGTATAGGCTCTGTATGCGTCCGGATGCGCAAGGGTAAGAAATTCCACCGTGCAGTCGCTTTGGAGCGCGTACCGCAGTTCGCGGACAGTGCCGTCCACCCGCGCCAGCAAAACCGGCAGCCTGTCCTCCCGCGGGACAGTTCGGCTTACCGCAAGAAGCGTCGTTCCCCTCGGGACGCAGAGAGGCTCCCTTTCCGCGAATGATATCCTGATCGGGTCCAAGTCGTGCCTCCTTTTTCTTTTGTGAGCGCGCACGGTGGGCTGATTAAAAAGTCTGCTCAAACGAGCGCAGAATCGTTTCGATCCAGTCCTTTTCGGCTGCAAGACGGCCCTTTTCCTCCGAATTCCCGGCAAGACGCAGCCATTCTTCCATTCGGCACCGCTTCTGTATGAGATATTCCCTGAGCGCGGGGTCTTTGCGGTTTATGAGAACGTGTCCGTACCGGTACTCCCTCTCGTCTTCATAGCGTTCCTCTCCATGCGCCGCGCGGATCACGAGATAGTCCTTTCCCCGGTCGCGCACGAGCGCCTCGTCCTCGATTCGAAACCGCAGGGCGCAGAGTGTCCTCCGGACGGCGTCCGCTTCCGTCTGCGGCTCAAGAATCAGCGTCGTGAGGCCCGCAAGCACCTTTGGGGGCGTCTTCCGCAGCAATTCGCAAATCCGGAATCCGCCCATACCGGCAAAGACAGCCGTCTGCGCCTCGCCGGGCGAAACCTGTTCGAGGCCGTCGGAAAGGCGAAGTTCGACCTTCTCCGCCACCCTGCAGCGCTTCACATTCTCCTCCGCCGCTTTCAAGGGGCCAAGGCGGATGTCGATCGCAATCGCCCTGCGAATCCGGCCGGCCTGCAGCAGCGCGATCGGAAGATAGCCATGGTCGCAGCCGACGTCGATAAGCGTTTCGCAGGCCGGCGTAAGGTCCGCGACAGCCCGCAGGCGCTCTGTCAAATGCACTCTGTTCACAACCTTATTCCAGATAATCCTTAAGCTTCTTGCTGCGGCTGGGATGGCGCAGCTTTCGCAGCGCTTTCGCCTCGATCTGCCGGATGCGTTCCCGCGTGACGTTAAACTCCTTTCCAACCTCTTCCAGCGTGCGCGCCCGCCCGTCGTCGAGGCCAAACCGAAGGCGCAGGACCTTCTGCTCGCGTTCCGTGAGAGTTCCCAGCACCTCAAGAAGCTGCTCCTTCAAAAGCGTAAAGGCCGCGGCATCGGCGGGAACCATCATATCCGTATCCGGGATGAAATCGCCAAGATGGCTGTCCTCCTCCTCGCCGATCGGCGTTTCCAGAGAAACCGGCTCCTGCGCGATCTTCATGATCTCCCGAACCTTTGCAACCGGCATATCCATCTCCTTCGCAATCTCCTCCGGCGTCGGGTCCCGCCCGAGCTCCTGCAAAAGCTGTCTGGAAATCCGGATCAGCTTATTGATCGTTTCCACCATGTGCACAGGAATTCGGATTGTACGCGCCTGATCCGCGATGGCGCGCGTAATCGCCTGCCGAATCCACCATGTCGCGTAGGTGCTGAATTTATAGCCCTTGCGGTAATCAAACTTTTCAACCGCTTTGATCAGACCGAGATTGCCTTCCTGAATCAGGTCCAGAAAAAGCATCCCGCGGCCGACGTACCGCTTCGCGATGCTGACCACCAGACGAAGATTGGCCTCCGCGAGGCGCTTACTCGCGGCCTTGTCGCCGTTTTCCATCCGCTTGGCGAGTTCGATTTCCTCATCCGCGGACAGAAGCGGCACCTTGCCGATCTCCTTGAGGTACATCCGCACCGGATCGTCAATGCTGATTCCGTCCGGGAGCGAAAGGTCCAGTTCCTCTTCTTCCGGAACGTCCTCAATCATGCCGATGACATCGATATTCTGATTTTCCAGATAATCGTATACCTTTTCGATGGCCTCGGCATTCAGGTCCATATCCTGATACATATCCATGATTTCGGAATATTCCAGAACATTTTTCTTTTTTCTGGCCAGTTCTACCAGAGCTTTCATCTTTTCACGAAATTTCTGCATATCGCCAACCTGCATCTCTCTGTCCTCCTGTTCTATTCCGCCTGCCACGAATCCGGCAGGTCTATCCGGAAGCTCTGCAGGGCCTTCTTCTGCCGGATCAGGCTCTGCTGCTCCGCAAGATCATCCATGGTTTTTACCGCCTGTTCCAGCGCCGCCGCCTTCAAGGACCGGACCGTATCGGTCAGAAGCTTTGCAAGCTCCTCCTTCGTTTCCGGCACGGCGCAGACGGCAAGCGCGCTGATCTTCTCCTGGTCCGCCGGCTCCCGGGCCCTGCTGATGAGGTCCGCCGCGAGAACCTTCTCCCCGCTGCTGGCCTTTTCAAACAGATAATCGGCGGCTGCGCGAGAGATATTGTCCCTCTCCCCGTCCTTCTCGGGAAAATCCGCGGGGCCTGCGTACTGCCGAATCCACGGAATG
>CAYUPA010000140.1:815-2365 GCA_964446565.1 uncultured Lachnospiraceae bacterium | reverse complement strand
GATAAAAGCTGCGCCTGCGCATCAGGAAGCGAGCTTTTCGCGGTGGCTCTGCGTCCTCCTGCTGCTCTCCTTTCAAGGATTCCGGTCGTCCTGCGCACGGTGTCCACCTCGCGGCGCAGGGCGGAGGGGTCCACCTTAAGCTTCTCAGCCGCGCTCCGAATGTGAATCTCCCGCTCGATGTCGCCGCCGATCTCGGCGAGCCGCGCTGCCATGCCCTTAACGGTTTCAACCCGCCCCTCCGCCGTTTCGGCGCCCTCGCGGGACTGCAGGACCATCATCTCAAAATCGATCGGGTCCATCGCGTCATCGATCAGCTTCTGAAAGGCCTCGGGCGGCTCTTTCTTCAAAAACTCGTCCGGGTCCTTGGCGCCCGGGACGCGCAGCACCCGCACCCGCAAAGAGGCCTGTTCCAGAATGGGAATCGCGCGCCGGGCCGCGTTCGTTCCGGCCTCGTCGCTGTCATAGACCAGTACGACATCGTTAAAATAACGCTTTAACAGCATCGCCTGCTCGCCGGTTAAGGCGGTTCCCAGCGAGGCGACCGCGTTGTCGAACCCCGCCTGATGGAGCGAAAGCACATCCATATAGCCTTCCGCCATCAGCGCCTGGCCGCGCCGGCTTTTGTGCGCGATCTGCATCCCGTACAGATTGCGGCGCTTATTAAAGATCGCCGTCTCCGGCGAATTCAGATATTTCGGCTCGCCGTCGCCGAGCACACGGCCTCCGAAGGCGATCGTCTGTCCCTTTGTATTAAAGATCGGAAACATCAGCCTGTTGAAAAAATAATCATATACCCGCTGTCCCTTGACCGAAATCAGCCGGGCGTCCTCCATCTCCGATGCCGTATAGCCCTTGCCGCTCAGATACCGGTACAGCGCGTCCCGCCTGATGGGCGCGTATCCGAGACCGAACCTGCGCAGATACCCGTCCGTAACCTTCCGCTCCGCGAGATAGCGTCTTGCGTTTTCCCCTTCCGGCGTCCTCGTGAGACAGTGGTAGAAAAACCGCGCGGCCTCCCGGTTCATCGCAAGAAGCCGCTCCCTGCGGCGCGCCGCCTTCTTCTCCTCCTCGGACAGCTCCGCCTCCGGAAGGCTTACGCCCGCGCGCTCCGCGAGCGACTGCAGCGCCTCGACAAAGCTCATATTCTCAATCTGCATCAGAAACGTGAATACATTCCCGCCGGCGTGACAGCCGAAACAATAGTAGAACTGCTCGCTCTCGTTGACGGAAAAGGAGGGCGTCTTCTCATTATGAAACGGGCAGCAGCCGAAATACCGGCTTCCGCGCTTCTGAAGGGGCACGTAGCCCGAGACGACGCTGACGATATCGCTGCGCTCCCGTACTTCCTGTATCACATCATCCGGATAATACACGGCGGTCCCTCCTCTTCTCTTTTTCGACCTTTAAATTATTCGACAAAACATTCCCAAATCCTTTTCTTTTGCACAAAAAAATGCCGGATGATGCGATTTGGCTTCATCCGGTTCCCGGGCGGTATGCTTTTCCCCCACACGCTTTAATAGACGTCCCAGCGGTGCGGAATATACATG
>CAYUPA010000140.1:0-805 GCA_964446565.1 uncultured Lachnospiraceae bacterium | reverse complement strand
CACCTCATCCGGCCGTTCGGCTTTCGCGTACCGCGCCTGAAAGCTTTCCGGCATCCAGGAAGGGTCCTTCTCCAGATTCCGGTATATCTGCCCGAGCATCCGCTCCGCCTTCTTCTCCTCTTTCTTCGCTTCGTTGTCGACATAGACGGTTTCAAACATATAGCGCCGCATCGCCATCATCGTCGCTTCCATTTCGGACGTCATCCGGACCTTTCCGGTCCCGTCGCTCGTAAAAATCACATCCCGGATCATGCGGTTCAGCCGCTCCTTCGTCGTGCGGCCGAGGACCCGCAGAAGGTCCTCCGGCATATCCTCCTCCCGGATGATATGGCCCCGGAGCGCGTCGTCGATATCGTGATTGATATAGGCGATCTTGTCCGCGTAGCGCACGACGCGGCCTTCCAGCGTCGCCGGCATTCTCGACATGGAATGGTTCCGGATTCCGTCCCGGACCTCCCACGTTAGATTCAGTCCCTGCCCGTCCTTTTCAAGCTGTTCGACGATGCGGATTCCCTGCTCGTAGTGCGTAAAACGGCCTTCCGTCAGCCCTTGAAGCACCCTCTCTCCGCAGTGGCCGAAGGGCGTATGCCCAAGATCATGGCCGAGGGCGATCGTCTCGATCAGGTCTTCGTTGAGTCTGAGCGCCCGCCCGATGGTCCGCGCGATCTGCGAAACCTCGAGCGTATGCGTAAGACGCGTGCGGTAGTGATCGCCTTCCGGGGCCAGAAAGACCTGCGTTTTATGCTTCATCCGGCGAAAGGCCTTACAGTGCAGAATCCGGTCTCGGTCGCGCT
The DNA here is from genome assembly GCA_964446565.1 of uncultured Lachnospiraceae bacterium. GTDB lineage: Bacteria > Bacillota > Clostridia > Lachnospirales > Bianqueaceae > CAYUPA01. The sequence goes on along the minus strand of CAYUPA010000140.1, from coordinate 11 downwards.
GATAGGCCGTG
>CAYUPA010000139.1:4497-5415 GCA_964446565.1 uncultured Lachnospiraceae bacterium | reverse complement strand
CTCCGACCATCACGCCCTTTACAAAATACTTCTGCACAAACGGATAGATGCACATCACAGGAACGCTCGCGACAACGATCACAGCGTATTTCAGCAGTTCCGAAAGCCCTTGCTTTTTCTGAAGCGCTTCGAGATCGACGGTCATCTCCGGGTCAATCTCTCCCAGAATCAGAATGTTCCTCAACACCACCTGCAGCGGAAACAGTTTCGCATCTTTCAGATAGATCATCGCATTAAAATAGGAATTCCAGTGCCCGACCCCGTAATACAACGCCAGTACCGCGATAATCGGCGCCGACAGATGCAGCACCACACGATACAGAAACTGCCATTCGTTGCATCCGTCCAGTTCCGCCGCCTCAAACAGCTCGTCCGGTATATTGGTACTGAAATATGTTCTCGCAATTATCATGTTCGAGACCGACATCGCTCCCGGCAGAATCATCACAAGACGGGTATTGATGAGATGCAGATTTTTAATCAGCATATATGTCGGTACCAGTCCGCCTCCAAAGTACATTGTGATGATAAAGATCGTCGTGAAAACGCCTTTCCCGTAGAACTCTTTCCTCGATAACGGATACGCGCAGAGAATCGTCATGATGACATTTACGACGGTTCCGAAAATCATGTAAATGAAGGAATTATAGAATCCTGTTATGATCTGTTGGTTCCGAAAGACCGCCTGATATCCCATCAGCGAAAAGTCCTTCGGAAACAGCCAGACCTTGCCGGCCCGCACCGCGGCGGGACTCGAGAAGGAGGCGCTCACGACGTATATCAGAGGATACAGAACAATAAGCAGACAAAGGCTTAAAAAGACATAAAGAATCGTAAGAAACACTTTATCGCTTCGCGACTGATGAATATGATTCACAGCGTACTTTGCATTCCCTTTTGCCCACGGTACCGCCTCCT
>CAYUPA010000139.1:0-4487 GCA_964446565.1 uncultured Lachnospiraceae bacterium | reverse complement strand
GTGCTGATCAATATGATACTGATCAGGGAATTAAAAAGACCGATTGCCGTCGAAAAGCCGTACTCCGCATTTACAAGTCCCACTTTATAAACGAAGGTTGAGATGACTTCCGATACCGCGATGTTCATGCTGTTCTGCATCAGATAAATCTTCTCGTAGCCGACGCCAAGCACGCCTCCCACGTTGAAGATCAGAAGAATAACAATCTGGCTACGGATGCAGGGAAGGTCAACGTGCCAGATCCGCTTGATGCGGCTTGCGCCGTCCACAATCGCCGCCTCCTGCAGTTCCCTGCTGACACCGGAAAGCGCCGCCAGATAGATGATCGCGTTATATCCAGTTCCCTGCCAGATCCCCGACCAGACATAGATCGAACGGAACATTCCCGGTTCTCCCATGAAGTTAATCGAATCAATGCCGAATAAAGAAAGAAATTTATTGACAATTCCGATTCTGGGATCCAGAAACTGAAACAACATGCCGACCATAACGACCGTGGAAATAAAATGAGGCGCATAGGTAACCATCTGTACGGTTTTCTTAAACGCTTTCGACCCGATCTCATTCAGCGCGACGGCAAGCAGGATCGGGAAGGGAAAGCCCGCAATCAAACTGTAAACTCCGATGGCGAGGGTGTTCCAGATGATCCGCACGCTGGACGGAGAGGAAAAGAACTGCTTAAAATACCGGAGGCCGACCCATTCACTGCCGAAGAGGCCTTTTCTCGGACTGAAGCGTTCAAACGCCATCAGAATGCCCGGCATCGGTAGATAGTGAAAGATGATGATATAGGCGAGCGGCGGCAGGATGATGAGATAGAAGCGCCAGTGGCTGCGGATCTTCTTCCAGACGGAGGAGGTCTTCTTCGGAGAAGGAACCGCCTGAGCGCCTGCGGCCGGTATGATGTCTTTGTCCTTATGGGACATGAACATCGCTCCTTTCTGAAATGAATTGACACACAGAAATAATGGTCTTTTTAAGACTTATTTAATTATATATTACAAACATTGAAAAATCAATATTTATTTTTTGAAAACCCGAGTTTTTCCGTTACCAGTTTGTCACCGTTCAGCCGGCCGTCCGCCGCCCGTGAAAATTTATATTGACAAAGGCGTCTGTCCGGGCTATACTGTTTTCGTAAATCAAAAACGCCCGCGTGACTGACGGGAACATAGGCTCAACTATGGTGGAGCGCGGGCGGAGAATATGCCGACCGTCTGGGCTGCGTTGTTTGCGGCGCGCCCGGACGGTCTTTTTCAGTGGAACGCAAAGAATCAAAGCCGGAGGAATACAGTGGAACGCAAAGAATCAAGCCGGAGGAATACAGCGATGGACGCATGGAGAAAATTCAAGACAGGAACATGGACAAAGGAAATTGATGTGCGTGATTTTATCAACCGAAATTTCACGCCGTATCATGGAGACGGTTCTTTTCTCCGCGGAACGACGGAGCGCACAAGATCGGCCGATGAGAGAGTGAAACGGCTCCTTGCGGCCGAGAGCGAAAACGGCGGGGTGCTGGATGTTGACACCGAACGCGTCTCCTCCCTTCTGGCCTATCCGCCGGGCTACGTCAAAAAGGGCGAGGACCTTATTGTCGGCCTGCAGACCGACGCTCCGCTCAAGCGCGCGGTCAATCCGTTCGCGGGCTACCGCAACGCGGTGCAGGCCTGCGAGGCATACGGCTACAAAATCAGCCCGAAAATCACGGAGGAATTCAGATACAGGACGACCCATAACACGGGCGTATTCAGGGTCTACACGGAAACCATGCGCAAGGCGCGCCACGCGGGCATTCTGACCGGCCTGCCCGACGCCTACGCGCGCGGACGCATTATCGGGGACTACCGGCGCATCGCGCTCTACGGCATGGACCGCCTGATCGAGCAGAAAAAAGCGAACAAGATTGCCGTCGGCGAGCGGGATCACGATATGTCCGCGGAAACGATTCAGCTTCTGGAGGACCTCGCAAAACAGCTGGAATTTATGGAACAGCTTAAGCTCATGGCCGCCGAATACGGCTGCGATATTTCCCGCCCCGCGGAAAATACCCATGAGGCGATCCAGTGGCTGTACTTCGGCTACCTCGGCGCGATCAAGGAACAAAACGGCGCGGCGAACAGCATCGGCAGGATTTCCGCCTTTATCGACATTTACGCCGAGCGCGACCTCGCGGAGGGAACGCTTACGGAGGAAGGTGTGCAGGAGCTTATCGACGATCTGGTTCTGAAGCTCCGGCTGGTGCGGCATCTGCGCACGCCCGAATACAACGAGCTTTTCGCGGGCGATCCCGTATGGGTGACCTGCTCTCTGGCGGGCGTATCGACGGACGGCAGAAGCATGGTCACCCGAACGTGCTTCCGCTTTCTGCAGACCTTATACAATCTCGGCCCGTCCGCCGAGCCGAATCTGACGGTCCTGTGGTCGCAGTCGCTTCCGCAGGGGTTTAAGGATTTCTGCGCGCAGGTTTCCATCGACACCGATTCGATCCAGTATGAGAACGACGATATTATGCGCGGCATGTACGGCGACGATTACGCGATCGCCTGCTGCGTGTCCGCCATGAAAACCGGAAAACAGATGCAGTATTTCGGAGCGCGCTGCAATCTGGCCAAGGTCCTTCTGATGGCGTTAAACGGCGGGAAAGATGAGAAATTCGGGGAGCAGATCGCGCCGGAAGGGAAGGTCTTCGAGGAAAAGCCGCTTGTGTACGAGGAGGTTCTGGAAGCGTATCAAAAATACGCGTCCTGGATGGCGAATCTCTATGTGAAAACCATGAACGTCATCCACTACATGCACGACAAATACGCGTATGAGCGCCTTCTGATGTCGCTCCACGACACGGACGTGGAACGGCTCATGGCGTTTGGCATCAGCGGCCTGAGCGTGCTGACGGACAGCCTGAGCGCCATCAAATACGCAAAGGTAACGCCCGTCAAGGACGAGCGCGGGATCATCGCCGATTTTATCACGGAGGGCGATTTTCCGAAATACGGCAACGACGACGACCGCGTCGACGATATCGCCAAATGGATCGTGGAATCCTTCTATCAGGAGCTTTGCAAAACCAAGGCGTACCGGGGCGCGCGCCATACCCTGTCCATTCTGACGATCACCTCCAACGTCATGTACGGCAAGAAAACGGGCGCGACGCCGGACGGAAGAAAAGCGGGAGAACCGTTCGCGCCCGGCGCGAATCCCATGCACGGGCGCGACAGGGAAGGCGCGCTCGCAAGCCTGAATTCCGTAGCCAAGCTCGATTACGGCTGCTGCCAGGACGGCATTTCCAACACGTTTTCCGTGACGCCGGAAACGCTCGGCCATACCGATCAGGACCGCGTCAGGACGCTTACGGCCCTGCTTGACGGCTATTTCGCGCAGGACGCCCATCATCTGAACGTGAATGTACTGAACCGCCGGAAACTGATCGACGCGATGAACGATCCCACGCTCTATCCGTCGCTCACCATCCGCGTAAGCGGGTACGCCGTAAACTTCAACAAGCTCACGCGGGAAAAGCAGGAAGAAGTGATCGCGCGCACCTTCCACGAGAAATTGTAATGGAAGCGGATATTCATTCGTTTGAAAGTTTCGCCGCGCTGGACGGCGAAGGAATCCGTTACGCCGTATTTTTTACGGGGTGCCCGCTGCGCTGCGTCTGCTGCCATAACCCGGACGCGTGGTTTCCGTCGGGCAGAAAATATACAAGCGAGGACCTGGCGCGCCGGGTGCGGCGCTATGCGAAATATTTCAAAAACGGGGGCGGCGTCACGTTTTCCGGCGGCGAGCCGCTCCTGAACGCCGCCTTCATCAACGAAACCGCCGCGCTTCTCAAGGCGGACGGAATCCGGTACGCCCTTGATACTTCCGGCGCGGCGGCGCTCACCGAAGAGGTCCGCAAGGCCGTGGATAACGCCGAGATGGTTTTGCTTGACATAAAATACCCCAACTCGGAAATGTATGAAAAATACACGGGAGGGGATTTCCCTACGTTTCTGCGATTCGCGGAGTATCTTTCCGAAACGGGGAAGCGCGTGTGGTACCGAACGGTGATCATCCCCGGCATTAACGACAGCGAATCCATGATAGACAAATATACCGGCCTGATCGCGCGCTGGAACAGGCCGGAAAAATACGAGCTTCTCGCTTTTCACACCATGGGATTCTACAAGTACGAAGAACTGCAAATCGAAAATCCGCTGAAGGGAACCCCGCCTTTGGACGCCGCGAGCCTGAACCGGCTGCAGGCGTATCTTGACGCAAAAGGCGCAGTGGATATATGTCCGGCAAACTTTTGCATCACGTGAGTTCATCTATACCAAAAGGACCGCTTCCCTCTGTTTATACCAGTAGCCCCGCTTTCCTCTGTTTATACCAAAAAACCGTTTTCCTCTGTTTATACCAGTAGCCACGCTTTCCCCCGTTTATACCAAAAGGACCGCTTCCCTCTATTAGAAAAGGAAAGCGGTTCTTTTATGGAAAGCCTT
>CAYUPA010000138.1:828-5453 GCA_964446565.1 uncultured Lachnospiraceae bacterium | reverse complement strand
ATATACAAATTTCACGGCATCGCTCTCAAAAGATTTCACCTCGTATTTTTCCATTACCGCTAAAAACTGCGCCCGCATTGTCTTTTCCTGCTCCTCGATCTGCTGTTTCTGCACCGTCAGGGTCGCAATGGCCTGAATCGCTTCGCCGACTTCCGTCTTCATACTGGCAAGCGCTTCTTCCGCCTCCTCGAAGGCATACTCACAATTTGGTTTCAAATGACTAAGTTTTTTTAGAAATGATGAAGTAAGGTATTGTTAAATTTTATTTTTTGTATAAAATGGCTACACAATTCACAATACCGGTGATCTCCGGGTCCTCCGTTTCGACCGGCCCTGTATTTCGCAGCCCTGCTTGATTTCCACGGATTTGCTGTGGTTACGGCGCGGATTAGGAATAACCGCTTTCGGCGAAAATGCAGGCAAACTATATAAGATGTCCGATCTGTACGATTTTTTGTCCCGTTGGAACATTGTAAACGAGGCAAAACGGTATATGCTGATAAGCGAAAATACCAGGAGGCAGAACGGGCCGGAAACGGCGGATTTTATCTGTTGCCGCCCCGCCTGTCCTTCGGATAATCCGCCTTGCGGCGGAATTACAAAATGGAGGTAATATCCATGATGAAAATTGGATGCGGCACGGTGCTTTTCCGGCAGTATGAACTGGAACGGGCGCTTGCCGCCATACGGGAAGCGGGTTTTGAATACTTCGAAACCCAGGCGGTCGGACCATGGTGCCCGCACGTCGATGTCTGGAAGGACGACCCTGAACATCTGGTAGCGCTGAAGAACAAGTACGGCTTTAAGGGCATCACAGGACTCTGGGCGCTTGGCGGCAGCATTATCGGCAACGACCAGTGCATCGATTCAATCCGGCGTTCCATCGAATGGGCGGCGGCGGCCGGCATTCCTGTCGTTCATTTTGGCGAGGGCCGGAAGCCCGATAATATGAGCGACGACGAGGCTTTCGCCCTGATGGGGGAGCGGCTGGCCGTACTCTGCGAGGCCGCGCGCGGCAAAGGCGTGAAACTCGCGCTTGAGCCGCACGGCACGTACTCTCTCACCATGAAGGGACTGACGCGCATCCTCACGCTGGGAGGCGCCGATGTGCTGGGCGTCAACTTCGACGCGGCCAACGTCTTCCGCGCCTGCTTTGTCGACACCGGCAATCCCGGCGCGCGCTGGCAGAAAATCGAGAACCGCGAAGACGAAACCGAGGTTCTGCGCGCCGTTCTTGACCGCGTTATCCACATGCACGCCAAAGACCTCAATGACAGACTTGAATGCGTACCGGTCGGCGAAGGGCTTGTCAAGGTGGAGGAATGTGTGAAACTGCTGGACGGAGCCGGATACGAAGGCGCCGTTTCGGTCGAAACCGAAGGAGACAGCACTTTTGAAGAAGCGGCCGAGCTTGCCCGGCGCAGTTATAAGGCGCTTTGCCGCATGACAGGACAGAACGTCCAATAACAGGAAAAAATGTCCGATAACAGGGCAGAATATCCGATAACAGGACAGAACGTCTGATAACAGGACAGAATATCCGATAACAGGACAGAACGTCCGATAACAGGATAAAAGTAACAGGCTGAAAGCAAGGAGGAATTGATCATGCGAAAATATAATGTAGGGCTGATTGGCTGCGGCGCGATCAGCCACAACTATATGAGGGGCGCACGCGAGGTCTTCAGTGACAGCTACCGCATTACCGCCGTGGCCGACATCCTGCCGGAACGCGCCAGGGCGCTGGCGGAAGAAGCCGGAATCGACAAATATGGCACGCCCGATATTATCTACAACGACCCCGAGATTGATATCGTGCTGAACCTGACGGTGCCGATGGCGCATGAAGAGGTCAGCATCAGCGCAATCAAGGCCGGCAAACACGTCTATACCGAAAAGCCTCTCGCACCCGATACCGCTGCCGCAAAACGCATTCTCGACGCGGCCGCAGAGGCCGGCGTGCGTGTCGGCTGCGCTCCGGATTCCTTCCTCAGCGCCCCGATGCAGACCGGCCGAAAACTTATCGAGGCCGACTATATTGGAAATCCGGTCGCCGTCTTCGCGCAGTGCACCATGCGGGGCAACGAGTTCTGGCGTCCCGACGCTGACTTCTACTACAAGAAGGGCGCGGGGCCGATGTTCGACATGGGTTTTTATTACTTCAACGTATTTGTAAGTCTGTTCGGCCCCGTCGAAAGCGTACAGGGCATGTCCAAAATCTCCTATCCGGAACGCATCGTCAAGGTGGGCGAAGAGAAATACAGACACCGCATTGAAGTCGAAGTGCCGACGTATTACGCCATGAATTTCAAATTCCGCAACGGAGTGATCGGCACATTTATCAACACGATGGATACCTGGTTATCTTCTGCCCCATATATTGAAATCTACGGACAGAAAGGCAGCATAGTACTGCCCGATCCGAACCGGTATACAGGCGACGTACTAATAAAGCGCCGCAACGCCAACTATGTGCCCGTGCCACAGCTTGTTGAATACGGCGACTACTGCCGCGGAGCGGGTATCGCCGACATGATCCGCTGTATCGAACGCGGCGTGCCGCACAAGGCCAGCGCCGAAATGGCGTATCATATCCTCGACGCGTTCGAAAGCCTTGACCGCGCCTGCGAAGAGCACCGCGACGTTGCCGTGACTTCCACCTCTCCCCGCCCCTCCGGTCTTTACGAGGATGATGAAAGCTACCTGTGGTAAGGAAAACTGCGGCAGAGGAAAAAAGGACGGCGCCGCAGCCCTCCGTATTTCAAAGGAAACGCCGGTGAGCCGTTCAGCAGGCCGGCAGCGGATTTGTTCGGTTTACTGTAACGGTCTGGTGTAATGGTTTTTCGTAAAAAGTCCTCACCAAAAAAGAACGCCTTCGGCTTCTTTATAATCCGCAGGCGTTCTTTTTTGGCATGAATGTTCTGGTATCTGTATGTAATCCATGGTAATCCGTGGGAAGCGAAAATGTTCTGGTATCCGTGTGTAATCCATGGGCAGCGAAAATGTTTTGTATCAGCGGCCCTGTCAGCGTCGGGCGATTTTCCGATACTCTGAAAGATTGATGCGCGCAAAGCGGCGAAAGAATTTATTCATGGCATATTCGTCGGAGAAGCCGCAAAACTCGGAGATTTCGCTAAGAGAAAGAGACGTCGAGGCGACCAGCTCCTCAATATATTTCAGACGCTCGTGCTGGATCAGCACTTTAGGGGTTTGTCCTGTAGCGCGGGTCAAAACGCGGTACAGCTGCCGTTTGCTCAGCGCGAAACGCCGGGAGAGCGATTCAACGCTGATTTCCACACCGTGCCGCGACCGAATAAAATGCAGAATTTCGCCGACGCCTTCATCCTCGTTTTGGACCGATTCCCGCGCTGCCGGAGTGAGGATTCCCAGCAATTCCAGCAGAAAACACTCCAGCAGGAGGCTTCCGGAATCGCGCACGGCCGCCGAGGCGCCGCTTGCGAGCAGGAGAGCCAGCAGTCCGGCAAAGAAGGGCGTGTCCGTCCGCACACGCGGGGTACGCAGCGCCTCAACGGTCTGCGCAGTCAAATCATCGCCGTCCGCCGCAGAGATATCGAAGGCCATGATGAAACGCGAACCTTTAACGTCCGCCTCTACAATTTGGTGGAAGGTGTCCGGCGGGACTACGATCAGTTCGCCGGACCCTATCGTCAGCCGCATATCTCCGATCAGCATGGCAGCCTGCCCCTCCAGCATATACTGCAGCTCGTAGAAGGTGTGTTTGGTGTATTGTGTCAACAGACTTTCATGTTCGCTGTTGACCACCCGCGCCCAGAAGACGCTGTACGAAATGTGCATACCCGTTCGATTGGCCTCGCAAAGGCTCTGCGGAAACTGCCCGTCCCTGCCGTAGATTCGCTCTGTGCTCATGGATCTCTCCTGCCGTTATCAACCGCTATTTACTCTCGATATAGGCGTTTAGACTGTTTCTTATTCTCAACAAAGGCGTTTAACGCTTCTTATTTTCGATATAAGCGTTTAAGCTGAATTTCCGACAGTGTCTCATACAACCTCCCATCTGTCAAGCGAATCAGGCGAATTTGGCGTTTTTGATTTCAGCAAATTTGATAATTTTTGATTCCGGCAAATTTGGCGTTTTCGATTTCGGCGAATTGGGGATTTTCGTTGCAAGGCGCTGTCGAGCGCGGCGAATATATGATTTATACATTCCGCACAGCAAATGTCAGGTTTATACGGTTTTTTGTCCCGTTTAAGCCTTGCCGTTCAGCGAAAAACAACATATTCCGTATTGTTGACTTCCAATAATGAATGAGGATCATATCAGGAAAAGATAAGGAGGAAGCAGAATTGACGACATTCGGAACCGTTTTGCTCCATGTCAGCATGTTTGCCCTTTTGGCGATTCCCGGCTTCATATTGGGCAAGACCGGGCAAATCGAACGGGCCTCGATGCGTTCGCTGAGCAATATATTGATGTGCGTTGCCATGCCTTTTCTCGTATTTTCCCAACTCCTTAAAACTGATCTTTCAGCGCTGAAGGGTTCCGGTATCTTTCTGTGCGTGGTCCTGACCATTATCCTGACCCTGCTGGTTCTGCTGCTTTCCGGAAAAATTTTTCACGGGAGGGAGCACGCCGGTGTATCCGC
>CAYUPA010000138.1:0-818 GCA_964446565.1 uncultured Lachnospiraceae bacterium | reverse complement strand
GCGGCGTTTTCCAATTGCGGCTTTATCGGCAGTCCTCTGGCGTCGGCGGTTTTTCCCGATCAGCCGCAGATTGCCGTCTACGTTGCGGTCTGCAATGTGACAACCTGTTTCCTCACCTGGACCGCAGGCGTTGCGGTGCTCTCCGGAAACCGAAACCGCAGAAATCTCATGCGGGCGCTGCTGAATCCCGTGACCTTCGCCACATTGCCCGGCATTTGCCTCCGGATGCTGAACCGGTTCCCTTTTTACGCATACATGACGGAATATGCCGACTATCTGGCCGCCCTGACGACACCGCTCTCCATGACGGTACTGGGGTTTGCGCTCTCTACTTTTTCCTTTCGTGAGATTTTAACCGATTCGCGGGTATGGATCGTTTCGCTGATTAAACTGCTCATTACCCCGGCACTGGCGGCGGGCGCGCTGCTTCTTCTTCGTGCCTGCGGCGTTTTGCCTGATTCCGCTCTGCTCCCGGCAGTTTTTATCTTCGCCGGCGTGCCGACGGCGGCCACCGCTTCGGCGATGGCTGAAAAGCAAGGCGCATCCGCCGCGGAAGCTGCGCGGCAGACACTGGGCACGACGCTGCTTTCCGTAGTGACCCTGCCGTTGGCATGGCTGTTGTTCTCTTTATGTTTATAGTTATGCCATACGTCAGGCCCTACGTCACATTCCTGTTACGATGGCGAATTGGGCCTCAAAACTGGATGCGTTTCTGCAATTCAATGATGCTGAAATTTTGCAGGATATGGGTAATGAGACCGCCTCTATTGCGAAGACTTTCGCTGATAATGTAACCGCCACTATTGCGAAGGCTTTCG
>CAYUPA010000137.1:2939-5459 GCA_964446565.1 uncultured Lachnospiraceae bacterium | reverse complement strand
CCGTATTCTTCGCGTCCTCCGTCACGCCCTGAAAGGTCTTAAACATCAGATTGAACTGACGGATATCCGTGAAATCATGCTTGCCGCAGCTGGGGCAGCAGATATGATTGTCCTCAATGTACTGCTTCATCTGTTCCTGCGTCCAGCCGTCCACCGCCTCTTCCGGCACAATCCCCTTTTCCTTCATGTATCCCTCAATCAGCTGGTCGGCGCGGAAACGCTCATGGCACGAGCGGCAGTCCATCAGCGGGTCGGAGAATCCGCCCAGATGGCCGGAGGCCACCCACGTCTGCGAATTCATCAGAATGGCGCAGTCCACGCCCACGTTGTAGGGGCTTTCCTGGACGAATTTCTGCCACCATGCCTTTTTGACGTTATTTTTCAGTTCCACGCCCAGGTTGCCGTAATCCCAGGTATTTGCCAGGCCGCCGTAAATCTCGGAGCCCGGATACACAAAACCTCTGGACTTGGCCAGCGCCGTAATCTTTTCCATTGTTTTTTCCATCATCTTACCCTGCCTTTTATGTTTTTCAATTCGACTGCTTCCCGCCCTGTCTCCGCCGCTTCCGACCCGGCTCCTACCGGAAACACGCTCCGCCGGAGGAGGTTCCGATTCCTCCTCCCGTGAAGGACGCTCCGCCGGAGGAGGTTCCGCTTTCTTCTTCCGTGAAGGACGCTCCGTCAGAGCCGTAAATTCCGTGAGGCGATGTGAAAATGATATCATGATTTCTCCTTATTTACAATACCTCCCCCGTTTATTTCCGTAACGCGCCGCTCGCATTTGTTCGCTTCCGCAATCCCCCGGTCGCGGGCATTCCGCGAAAAATCTGCCATTTCCCGGTCGAGGCATACCGCACAGAACCCTCTGCCTTGCTTAAACCCCTCCCGGCTGCCAAAAATATTTGTCAACAATTCAGACAACGGCCGTGCAAGATGATGTGCCGTTCGATTGGTAACAATATTTATATTCGAAAAAGCTTTTTTCATGAGATTATCTTGGTGTATGCTCTGGATTGTGATATACTTGAAATTGACAGGGAATACGAATTTACCGGAGGAAATGATATTTACAAGGCGTCAAACCGTGATATGGGCGATATTGCTGAATTTGAAAAGGAGAAGAAGAACAGATGAACGGGAAAATACCTCACATGGTCCAGTATCAAGGTTCAAAACGTATTTTGGCCCCTCAGATACTTCAATACATGCCTCAAAAATTTAACCGGTTAATCGAGCCTTTTTCCGGAATGGCAGCAATAAGTATAGCGACGGCATATGAAAACAGAACAAATCATTTTTGGATAAATGATTTAAATGAGCCGTTAATAAATTTGTTAAAAGAGGCGATCGAAAATCCCCAAAGATTGGTCGAGGACTATTTTACCGTTTGGAATGAACAATTTTCGTATGGTGAAAATCACGTACAGCATTTTTATGATGTCAGAGAACGGTTTAATGCGGGGGATGAAAAACCGGCAAATATGCTATATTTATTGGCAAGATGTGTCAAAGGCTCGGTGCGGTACGGAAAAGCAGGGAAATTTAATCAATCACCTGATAAGCGCAGACATGGAACGAATCCCAAAACACTGGAAAAAAATGTCTATGCGATATCATGCCTGCTGAATGGTAAGGCCATATTTTCGGCGGTTGACTATCATGAAGTTTTAGAGATGGCAAAGCCGGGAGACTTGGTCTATATGGATCCTCCGTATCAGGGAGTTACAAATGTGAGAGATAATCGCTATTTTGCCGGAGTACCATTTGATGAATTTTCTGAATCAATTGAAATACTCAATCAAAAAGGAGTGGACTATCTTATCAGTTACGATGGAGAATGCGGAGGAAAAGAATATGGAGAAGAACTTCCCAAATGTCTGGAGTGCAAAAAGTTCATGTTAAATGCCGGGATTTCCAGTCAAGCATTATTGCTTGGTAAAAAATCAATAACTTTCGAGGCATTGTATGTCAGTAAGGACCTGATACCAATATCCGACATACGGCCTCAGCAATTATCATTTTGGGAGGCAATGGCATGAATGACTACCCTGATGAATTTCTCGATTTATTGGAATCTGTAACCGCAAAAAGACCGCGTACGGTGATACGGCATATTTTGGAAAACGGTTATATCACATCTCAAGAGTTAAAGGATATTTACGGTTATAATCATCCGCCGAGAGCAATCAGAGACGTCCGTGAATATGGAATCCCTGTGGTAACATATCGTATTTCGGATGTTGATGGGAGAAGCATGGCAGCGTATAAATTCGGTGATCCGAAAGACATTAAAAATGTTCTTTCAAAAGCTGCAGGAAGAACCGTTCTCTCAAAAGCGTTAAAACAGGCATTAGTCGAAAAATACGGCCCTAAATGTTTTATCTACATGGAAGAAACGGCTGAAGGAACACTTCAGGTAGATCATCGTGTACCTTATGAAATAGGCGGGGAACACAGTGAAAGAGACGTAGACTGTTTTATGTTGCTCAGTCCTTCGGCTAACAGGGCAAAGTCCTGGAC
>CAYUPA010000137.1:0-2929 GCA_964446565.1 uncultured Lachnospiraceae bacterium | reverse complement strand
CGAAAACTGTGATAGAAAAGATGAAAGCTTTTGCTTAAAATGTTTTTGGGCACATCCGGAAAATTATGAGCACATTGCCGGAAAAATTGAGAAGGTCATTTCTATTATTTTTACGGGAAATGAAGTGGAAGATTATAATAAGTTAATCGAGTTATCCGGAAAAGAAACAGCACAGGCAACTGTTAAAAAGATATTACATGAACATTTAAATAAATGATGATATGGGTATAGATCCCGCATCCCGAGCCACCCGCTTTTCGGGAAACGGCAAAGAAAGAATGGAACCCGGCCCCAGGAAGAAAACAGAGGAGGTGCGCGTATGCTTGATCTGGTCGAACTGACCGGCATGGTCATGAAATCGACCCCGGTAGGAGAATATGATAAGCGTCTTGTCATCCTGACCAGGGAGCGCGGGAAGATCACCGCCTTCGCCCGCGGCGCGAAACGGCCGGGGAGCCGCCTCATGGGGCCCAGCCGCCCGTTCGCGTTCGGGACATTCCGGCTCAGCGAGGGACGGGAAACCTATAACCTGCGGGACGCGGAAATCAGCCGTTACTTTGAGGAACTGGCGGAAGATATGGAAGGGGTCTGCTGCGGACAGTATTTTCTGGAATTCGGGGATTACTATTCGCGGGAGAATCTGGACGGGTCCGATATGCTGCTTTTGATATATCAGTCCCTGCGGGCACTTTTAAAGCCGCGGCTCCCGGATCGCCTGGTGCGGCGGGTGTTTGAATTGAAAGCGATGGTGATCGGGGGCGAATATACGGAAAGCCCCCCGCAGGCCGTCAGCGAGGCGGCGGCATACGCCTGGGAATACGTGGTCCGTTCGCCCATTGAAAAATTATACACATTCGTCCTGACGGAACCGGTTTTTGAGGAATTTTCCCGCTGCGTGGAAATCAATAAGGAACGTTTCATAGACAGGGAGTTTCAATCCCTGAAAATACTGGAAGAACTGACGCGGGAACCGCAGGAGCAGCCGAAGGAACCGTGACACGGAAATTTTGAAATTAAAACGGCACATCTTTGGTAACAGTTCAGACGGCGGGAGAACCGTTCCCGTTTTTGACGCCGGTGCGCAGACGAAATTTTAAAACGGGCTTGACATTTAACATTTTTGTAATATAATTGTAAACGAAAGAAGTTTTATACCTTTGTTTTTCGTTACAATCATTGTTTAGAGAGGCTTATATGAATCGGATTTATGATAATATTTACAAATTGAAATCCGGCAAACGGCACACGCACCGCAAGAAATTGTTGTCCCTGCCGTCCATGGTACTTGTTCTTGTATTTCTGTCCGGCTTCGTTTCCATGGCCGCGACAGAAGGGGGACTGGAATGGGCGGACGGGAAGGCCGTCGCCGGATGGGCCTGGGACGATGAGGATCCAGACCGGATCCTTGATGTCGCGATCGAGATTATTCCCGAGGGAACCCCCGATACGGCCCGGCAGACAATCGAACCCCTGACCGCGAAAGCCGACCGTTCCCTTTCCGAACTGAATATCACCGAAGGGGAAGAAAGCCACGGATTCTGTGTTCCCGTTGACTGGTCCCGTTTTTCCGGCCAGACTTTTACCATCCGTGCCTATGCGCTCACGGACGGCGGGAAAACCGCTCTTTGGGGAACCATTCCGTTTGACCGGTCGGCGACGGGACCCATCGCGGCAGTCCCGTCAGCAGGCAGTTCCAAAGCGGCGGGACCCGGAGGAATTTCCGCACAGTCTGCCGCGGACGACATTTCATCCGAAGAAAAGGAAAATTACGGGCCCGCGGCGGAAGTTCCCGTAATGGATGAAAAGCCGCGGACCTCTTCCGAAGACGGCGCGGCACCTGCGGCAGGACCCGGTTCCGGTCCCGGCACGTCCCCGTCCAAGGGCAGTGCGAAACAAGGCGAACTGATCGGGACGTTTTCCGTAACCGGCTACTGCGGCTGCGAAATCTGTTCCAGCGGCTGGAACATGACCGCCAGCGGCACTGTTCCGCAGGCCAATCACACCATTTCCGCCGATATCTCCCGTTTCCCCTTCGGAACAAAGCTGATGATCGACGGCGTTGTCTATACGGTTGAGGACAAGGGAAGCGGAGTGCTGGGGAACCACTTGGATATCTTTTTCGCTTCACATGAAGAGGCCGTAGGGTACGGCACCCAGACGAAAGAGGTTTACGCCGTTGTTTCCGATTAAATGAATCACAAATCACGCGGTTCCGGGCAGTGTCTTCCTGTCCGGGCCGTTTTTTTGTGCGGCCCGGCGTCCCCACTCATATCCGCTCCCGCGGTTTCCCGTCCAATGTTTTCTGATAAGCCAGGCGCTCGTCCCCGTCTTCCAGATAAATGATGCCGCAATAGGAGAATCCGTTCTTTTTCAGCAGATTCTGCATGACAATATTATTCCTGTGCGTGTCGATACGAAGGTTCCCGCACTGTTCGCAGGCCCACTGCAGGCAGAAGGTGCCCGCTCCTTTCACCGTCCCGGCCGACGCGATCCGGTGAACCACGCCGTAGGGGCGGTCATTCAGCCACTCGCCCTCATAGATCGCGCGGTAGGAAGGCTCTTCTCCGATCCGGAAGTAAAATACGGCGGCGATCTCATCTCCCGCCATGCAGACAAACGAAAGGCCCTCCTCGATATCCCGGCGCACACGCTCCGCCGGCGGGTGAGTCGTTCCCCACTGGGTCGGGTTCCCGTGTTCCGCCATAAACGTACGGGCGCGCGCGTACACCTTTAAAATCTCTTCCAGCTGATACGGCTGCGACTTTTCGATCCGCATTTCCGCCGCGTCATTCCGCTTCCGCTCTGTTTCCATAAACAATCCCCTTCTTTCCATTCCATGACAGTTTTCGATATTTTCTCCATTTTCCTCTTTTAAAATTCCCGCTCCTGCTATATACTGATGATGCCAGGGTCGAAAGTCTGAATCCAC
>CAYUPA010000136.1:2436-5464 GCA_964446565.1 uncultured Lachnospiraceae bacterium | reverse complement strand
TTTGCTCAAAAACCATCAGCGGTTTTTCCTATGTTCCGCTGCCGGCGCGGCTTCATTCGCTGTAGTTCCAGTACCGGTCGGAACGGGCGGTGTATACGTCTAAAAGCTCGTTCATTCCGGCTTCCTCAAGCGGCGCGATCACCTTGCTGTCCCATTCCGTATCGATATCAACTTCACCCTTGATGATCTGAATACCGATCTCTTCCGAGAGCGTTCCGTAGTTCTCCGAATACTGATCGAAAGTCTCCGTTTCTTCCTTCGTCGGAACAGCCAGATATGCGGTCAAATCGTTATAGACGGCGTTCGGATAGCCGATCACAGCGATCTGCGCGTCGGCCTTCGCCTCATCGATGGTCATAAGTTCGTTTTCCATATCCGAAAAACGAATGACCGGCAGCGCATAGCCCCAGATCGTGGCACCCTGACATTTTCCGGAAATCGAAGCCGCTTCCCAGTTTGCGGCGTTCTGTTTGTTTGTGTTGAATTTTCCGGGCCGATATGGTATTCTGTTTACGACGAAAAACGATTTTAGGCATGTCTGAATACGACGGGCAGGGAGCGGGACATTCTGAAAGACTATCTAACAAAACACGAGCAGGAGGTGCGGAGCATCATGGAGGCATTATTCGATAACGAGCAGATTGTAAGGGCCTATACGAAGGAAAAGATTGAAGAGGGCCGTGAGGAAGGCTGGAGAGACGGCTGGAACGACGGCCGTGCGGCGGGCTGGAACGACGGGCAGAAAGAGGGCGAACGAAAGAGAGCGGTCGAGACTGCGCAAAGGATGATCCGGAAAGGAATGTCCCCTGAAACAGTCGCGGACCTGGCCGATCTCTCGCTTTCCGATGTCCTTGCGGTTCAAAAACAAATGGGATGCTGATGTGCAAACACTCTGATATTGTGAAATTCCGGAGGCCTTGAACATGAAAATTCTGCCAACATTGGAAGACGTCAGGAAGCTCGCGTCGACGCAAAAATACCGGGTGCTGCCTGTGAGCTGCGAAATGCTTTCCGACTTCATCACGCCGATTGAAACGATGAAAATATTAAAAAACGTTTCAACGCACTGCTATTTGCTGGAATCCGCACAGGCAAACGAAACCTGGGGACGGTATACGTTCCTCGGCTTTGAACCGAAGCTTGAGATTACGTGTATAGACGGCGAAATGAAAATCGGGGACCTCACGGTCAGGACGGACGCCCCCTCCGAATACCTCCGTCAGATTCTCGCCCGCTACAAAAGCCCGCGCTTCGAGTATCTTCCTTCCTTCAGAGGCGGTCTGGTAGTGTATATTTCCTATGATGAGCTCGGGTACAGCGAACCGGCCGTAAGATGCAGGGCCGAGGACAGCGCAAAATTCAAGGACGTCGACCTGATGCTGTTTGACAAGGTCATCGCCTTTGACCACCTTCGTCAGAAGATTGTCCTTATCGTCAATATGCCGCTTGACGATGTGGAAACCGGATATAACAGGGCCGTTATGGAACTTCGGCAGCTCGCGGATCTGATCCGGAGCGGCAAAAAGAAAAACGAGCCGGGAGGCCGGCTTCTGGGAGAGGTAACGCCGCTGTTTGACAAGGACGAATTCTGCGGCATGGTGGAAAAGGCAAAAACCTATATCCGTGAAGGCGATATTTTCCAGATCGTGCTGTCAAACCGCCTTTCCGCCCCGTTTGAAGGGAGCCTTCTGAATACCTACCGCGTTCTGCGCACCATCAATCCTTCGCCCTATATGTTCTATCTATCCGGAACAGATGTCGAGGTGGCGGGCGCTTCCCCCGAAACGCTGGTAAAACTGGAAAACGGCGTGCTGCATACATTCCCGCTTGCCGGGACAAGACCGCGCGGCAGGACGGACGAGGAGGACGCCGCGCTTGAGGCGGAGCTGCTTGCGGATGAAAAGGAGCTTGCCGAGCACAACATGCTGGTTGATCTCGGACGGAATGATCTTGGCAAAATCAGCCGGTTCGGCACGGTTCAGGTGGAAAGGCTCCACTCCATCGAGCGGTTCTCCCATGTTATGCACATTGGTTCGACCGTTAGAGGTGAAATTGACGAGCGATACGACGCGCTGGACGCCATCGAGGCGGTGCTGCCCGCCGGAACGCTTTCCGGCGCTCCCAAAATCAGGGCGTGCCAGCTCATCGGAGAGCTTGAGAATAACAAGCGCGGCATCTACGGCGGGGCAATTGGATATATCGATTTCACGGGAAATATGGATACCTGCATCGCGATCCGGATCGCCTACAAAAAAAACGGCAAGGTCTTCGTGCGAAGCGGGGCCGGCATCGTGGCGGATTCCGTGCCGGAAAAGGAATTTGAGGAATGTCTGAACAAGGCGCGCTCTTCGCTCAGGGCACTGGAGCTTGCTCAGGAGGTGGAAGAATGATTCTGCTGATTGACAGCTACGACAGTTTTTCGTATAACCTTTATCAGCTTACAGGCGAGATCGAGCCGGATATTCAGGTGATCCGCAACGATGAAATGACGGTCGGGGAAATACGGGACCGGAATCCGGAGCGCATCATTCTGTCGCCCGGGCCGGGCCGGCCGGAGGACGCCGGCGTCATTGTCGACCTTGTAAAGCAGATCCACGATATTCCGATCCTCGGCGTCTGCCTTGGACACCAGGCGATCTGCGAGGCCTTTGGAGCCGCGATTACCTACGCGAAGGCGATCATGCACGGGAAGCAGTCGATCGTGAATCTGGACCCGGATTGTCCGCTGTTCAAAGGATGCCCGCATACGGTTCCGGTGGGCCGGTATCATTCGCTTGCGGCGGACGCGGATACGATTCCCAGCGAATTAAAAATCGCTGCGCTTACGGCCGACGGCGAGGTTATGGCGGTGCAGCACAGAACCTTCCCCATATACGGCGTGCAGTTTCATCCGGAGTCCATTTTGACGCCGGACGGAAAACAGATGCTCAAAAACTTCATAAAGGAGATATAAAACATGATAAAGGAAGCGATTGTAAAGATCGTAAATAAGGAAGATCTTGCCTACGACGAGGCCTACGCTGTAATG
>CAYUPA010000136.1:1879-2426 GCA_964446565.1 uncultured Lachnospiraceae bacterium | reverse complement strand
CGAGACCACGGACGAGATCGCGGGCTGCGCGGCGGCGATGCGGGCGCACGCGACGCAGGTTAAAACCGGCATGGACCTTTTTGAGATTGTCGGGACCGGCGGCGACAACGCCCATACTTTTAATATTTCCACCACATCCGCGATCGTCGCGGCCGCGGGCGGGATGAAGGTCGCAAAGCACGGAAACCGGGCCGCCTCTTCGCAGTGCGGGACGGCGGACTGTCTGGAAGCGCTCGGCGTAAATATTCAGCAAAGCCCCGAAAAATGCGCCGAACTTCTGCATGAAGTCGGGATGTGTTTTTTCTTTGCGCAGAAATATCATACCTCCATGAAATACGTAGGAGCGATCCGCAGGGAGCTTGGCTTCCGCACTGTCTTCAATATTCTCGGGCCGCTCACCAACCCCGGGTCGCCGTCCATGCAGCTGCTCGGCGTATATGACGAATATCTTGTCGCTCCGCTCGCGCAGGTGCTGATCAGCCTCGGGGTCAGGCGCGGCATGGTCGTATACGGGCGCGATAAACTGGACGAAATTTCCTTAAGCGCC
>CAYUPA010000136.1:0-1869 GCA_964446565.1 uncultured Lachnospiraceae bacterium | reverse complement strand
GCGCTCCGACGACGGTTTGTGAAATCAAGGACGGCTGGTTCCGCTCTTACGTTATTGCGCCCGAGGACTTCTGCTTCGCGCGCTGCCGGAAAGAGGAACTGAGGGGCGGTACTCCGGAGGAAAATGCACAAATCACGCTCGCGGTTTTGAAGGGAGAAAAAGGCCCCAGAAGAAACGCCGTTCTGATGAACGCCGGCGCGGCGCTCTATATCGGCGGCAAGGCCGGCGGCATGATGGACGGGATTTCCCTCGCGGCCGCGCTCATCGATTCCGGCGCGGCGCTAAAGACGCTGAACAGTCTCATCGAGGTCAGCAACCGCGGCGAGCCCTCGGGGACGAACGCATGACAATTCTTAATCAGCTGGCTGACTGCGCAAAAGAGCGCGTCGCCGCGGCAAAAAGCAAAATGCCGTCGGAAGAAATCCGGCGGCGGGCGCTGTCCTGCCCAAAAGGAGATTTCGCGTTTGAAAAGGCACTCAAAAAACCGGGCGTTTCCTTTATCTGCGAATGTAAGAAGGCCTCTCCCTCCAGGGGGCTGATCGACCCGGACTTCCCTTACCGGCGGATCGCGAAAGAGTATGAAGAGGCGGGAGCGGACTGCATTTCGGTGCTGACCGAGCCGAAATGGTTCCTGGGAGCCGATGAATACCTGAAGGAAATCGCGGCCGACGTTTCGATTCCCTGTCTGCGCAAGGATTTTACGGTAGACAGCTATATGATCTATGAAGCAAAGCTCCTCGGCGCGTCGGCGGTACTGCTGATCTGCTCGATTCTGAGCGAGGGGCAGATCGCCGAATATCTCGGCCTCTGCGACGAACTCGGTCTTTCCGCGCTGGTGGAGGCGCACGACGAAGCCGAGACCGGCGCGGCGCTTCGCGCAGGCGCGCGTCTCATCGGGGTCAACAACCGGAATCTCAGGGATTTTACCGTTGATACGGAAAACAGCCGCAGGCTCCGGGGGCGTATTCCGCGGGACGTGCTGTTCGTCTCGGAAAGCGGCGTGCAAAGCGCGGAGGACGTGCGCAGGCTCCGTGAAATCGGCGCGGACGCTGTGCTTATCGGCGAAGCGCTGATGAAGGCGCCGGATAAAAAAACAAAGCTCCGCGAACTGCGAGGCGGCTTATGACAAAGATTAAATTCTGCGGACTTTCGCGGCTCTGCGATATCGAGGCCGCCAATGAGCTGAAGCCTGAATATATCGGCTTTGTTTTCGCGCCCGGAAGCAGACGGTACGTGTCCCCGGAAAAAGCGGAGGAACTGAAGCGCTGTCTTGCGCCCGGAATCCTTGCGGTCGGCGTGTTTGTCGATGAAAAGCCGGAACGGATCGCCGATCTTCTGAAACGGGGCGTCATCGATATGGCGCAGCTTCACGGCGGCGAGGACGAAACGTATATCGAAACGCTGCGCCGTCTTACCGGCAGGCCTGTGATCCGGGCCTTCCGCATCCGTTCCGCGGACGATGCCGCGGCGGCGGAGCGGAGCGGGGCGGATTATGTGCTGTTGGATTCCGGAGCGGGCACGGGCACGGCGTTCGACTGGAGGCTGGTACAGACCGTGAAGCGGCCGTATTTTCTGGCCGGCGGTCTTAGCGCCGAAAACGCGGCATCCGCTGTGGAACTCCTGCACCCTTACGCGGTGGATGTCAGTTCCGGCATTGAAACGGACGAAAAGAAGGACAAGGCCAAAATGGCGGCGCTGATCGCTGCGCTTAGAAAGGATGATAGAATATGACGAATCCGAACGGGCGTTTCGGCGTCTACGGCGGGCAGTATATTCCCGAAACGCTGATGAATGCCGTGATTGAACTGGAAGAGGCGTACAACCGCTGTAAAAACGACCCTGATTTTATAAGGGAGCTTTCCGGGCTTT
>CAYUPA010000135.1:0-5522 GCA_964446565.1 uncultured Lachnospiraceae bacterium | reverse complement strand
TTTTCAAATCCGGGACATTTTCGTTTGCGATTCATTAGGACATGATCATTTGCGGATTACAAACAAACAGGAAACTGCCGTCGGTAACCGCACGCCTAAAGCAATATTTGCGGGTCGCGCACACAGCAAACGCGAGAACGTGAAACAGGAAAGGAAGACGCGCATGGAAAATTTATTGACAGAAGCGGAAAAGATGCAGGAGGAACTGGTCGCAATCCGCCGCCGGATTCACCGCCATCCGGAAACCGGCTTTGATACGGTGCAGACCAGAGCGCTCGTCAAACAGAAGCTGTCGGATCTGGGATATAACCCGGAAGACATGGGGAAAGGCGGCGTCGTGGCTCTCGCGGGCGGCAAAAAAGCCGGAAAGACCTTCCTTCTGCGCGCGGATATGGACGCCCTGAATATGGACGAGCAGGCGGATGTGGAATACAAAAGCCGTGTTCCCGGGAAAATGCACGGCTGCGGTCATGATATGCACACGGCGATGCTGCTCGGCGCGGCAAAGCTGTTAAAGGCTCATGAGGAAGAGCTCGAAGGAACGGTCAAGCTGGAATTTCAGTCAGCCGAGGAAATCTTTCAGGGATCGCCGGATATGATCGCGGCGGGACTGCTGGAAAATCCTCCGGTCGACGCGGCGGCCATGATCCATGTTACGGCGGGAATGCCGCTTCCGTCGGGAACCTTTCTGGTGGCGGGCGGCGGGATCTCCTCGACTTCCTGTGAGCAGTATCACATTACCGTGAAAGGGCGGGGCGGACACGGATCAACGCCCCACGAAGCCGTTGATCCGATCACCGCGGCGGCGCACATCCACATCGCGCTGCAGGAAATCAACAGCCGGGAGCTGGAGGGCAATCAATTCGGAGTGTTTACCACGGGACATTTTGAAGCGGGGAAGGCGTCCAATGTCATCCCCGACACGGCCGAGATGTGGGGGACGATCCGCACCATCGATCCGGACAACGAAGTCGGGAAACAGATTAAGGAGAGCATGACCCGCATCTGCAAAGGCGTCGGAGAGGCATTTCGATGTGAAACGGAAGTGGAATTTTACGATTTCTGTCCGTGCATGGCGATCGACCTCGATCTGTCCAAAGATACGCTTTCTTATATGCGGGAACTGTTCGGCGGCAGCGCGATGGATCTTGCCGCGGTTTCCGGCGGAAAGGCGGGCGGCGGCAGCGAGGATTTTGCCTTTGTCAGCCACCGTGTCCCCACCGTGAGCATGTTCCTGACCGCGGGAAGCTCCAAAGACGGCTACCTGTTCGGACAGCACCACCCGAAGGTGCGGTTCGACGACGCCGTCCTGTACAAAGGGAGCGCGGCGCTGGCGCACGTGGCGCTCCGCTGGCTTGCCGGACACGCGTGATGTCACTGAAAACCCTGTCGCAATGGACAGACTGGTACGCGCGGACATTGACGACACGAATCTGTATGGGCGCCCGAAATGCGAATACGGGCAGGGGGCGCTCCGCAGGCTTTCATCCATGATGTTGCGCCGCAAACGGCGCATGACGGTTTATTTTAAGGTAATGCTGTTGTTCAGGATGGACGTGCTGTACAGGAACAGCACGTCCTGACCTTTGAAGTCGATAAACCGGCTCAGCGCGGCCGGGGAGATGTAGCGGATATCCGCCAAGGTGATTTTCGCGTAACCCTCCGCGAGCAGCGGGGCGATACTGCTGCCGAACGAATCCCGGAAAAGAATCAGCTCCCGATCCGTATCCGCGCCGGGATTTTCGATGGTGAGCAGCGATTTGGATCCGGACAAAAACAACTCATACGGATCGCTGCCTTTTAATTTTTCCGGATCATAAACCGGAATCTCCGCGTTCGTTTCATAATCGTACACCTTGCAATTCTGCAGTGTCTCATTCTCCAGATAATACAACTCATCATGCGGCAGCGGCAGCGCCGACTGCCCGTAATACACCCCGTAAAACGGCGTATCGACATGGCGCACCGTATATTCGCCGGTTAAGGAAACGCCCATGCCGGCGGCAAGATAACGCGCGACATCCGGCAGTTTTTCCTGCCGCCAGTGCGAATCCGTCCGGTAATAATCGGAAAGCTCCAGAAGCTGCGTGATGTCGAGATATTCCGCGAAATCCATCTGATTCTTCACACCGGAGAACAGCTTTTCATAATCCATCGACGGATACCCGTTTTCCTCCGCCATATAATAATTCTTGTCCGGAATAACAGAAACGTAAACATTCGCGTTCTGATCCGCCAGATAGCGGTCATAAATGAACCGGAAGCGCGAAACGGCATAATCGACGGAATCCGGATGGAGCGGATAGTCCAGCGCGGACGCGAATCCGTCCCGGATATAAACATCGTTATTGTCCTTTTGCCCGAAAACATACAGCGTGGTAATCGCCTTCACGGTACGAAAGGTCTCCCGAAGAGGGAACTGATCCGGCGCGTACTTTTCAAAATCCGCCATAAACGATCCGGACAGCACGGCCTCTTTGCTGATTTTCGGGAACGATGCCAGCTGCCGCCGTTCGCTGACCGATACCGCGTCATCCGGTTTCAGAACAGACCACATGAAAAAACCGCACAAAAAGACCGCGGTCGACACAACAACGGCAATATTTTTCATTCTGACCGACATCCGGGCTCCCTCCTGCAAAAAGTTGATGACGGTTAAGCCCCTGACCGCCGGCCTGGGCGAACCGTCCCGTTGTAAAAAACATTAAAACCGGAAATACAGAAACGGATTAAACGATCCGTCTACCAAAAACGCGGTACAAACGATGAAAAGCAGGATCAGCAAAACCGGCTCCGCCACGGCGCAGGCGCGTCCCGTGCGCCTGCCTTTCGCCAGAACGGCGGCCAGCTTTTTGGGAAGCGGCGTGACACCGAAAACGGCGATCACCAGAATCACCAAAAAGCTTTTCAGGCAGTACACGCTTTCAGGCGTCATCACCGGCAGACTCCCCGCCCCGAACATTGCCCCCAGACGCGCAAACGCATCCGGTACGCTTTGGGCGTCGAAGATGACAAAACTGATCATGACAAGCAGCAGAACATAAATATGGTTCAGAACCTTCATCCGCTTCAGCGGTTTCAGCAGCCACAGTTTCTCCAGCACGAGCAGAACCGCGAACATCAGACCCCAGAGCACGAAGTTCCAGGCCGCGCCGTGCCAGAATCCCGTCGCCATCCAGACCACAAAGATATTGAAGAACCAGCGCGGTTTGCTGACCCGGTTCCCGCCCAGCGGAATATAGAGATAATCCCGGAACCACGAGCCGAGGGAGATGTGCCATCTCCTCCAGAATTCCGTGATGCTGCCGGAAACATAGGGATAATTGAAATTTTCTAAAAAATGAAATCCGAAAATGTGCCCGAGGCCGATGGCCATGTCGCTGTAACCCGAAAAATCAAAGTAGACCTGGAAGGTATACGCGATGATGTACAGCCATAGAAACAGAACGGAAGGTTCGCCGGACGTTTTGAAGGCGGCGACCAGTTCCGCGAGTACATTCGCGAGCAGGATTTTTTTGGAAAGCCCGATGACAAACCGGCGAATGCCTTTCGCCGCGCCGTCAAGGGTGTGCGTCCTGCTTTCAAGCTGCTTCGCGATGTCGGAATAACGCACGATCGGACCCGCGATCAGCTGCGGAAACATCGAGATGTAGGTCGCGAGGCGGATATAATTTTTTTGCGCCGGCGCGTCTCCGCGATAGACGTCGATCGTGTAGCTCAATGTCTGGAAAGTGTAAAAGCTGATGCCGATCGGCAGGGCGATTTTCAGCAGCGGAACGGACATGCCCGTCAGCGCGTTGAAATTCTCGATAAAGAAATCCGCGTATTTGCAGACGCCGAGCAGCGACAGGCTGAAAAGGATGGAGACGGTCAGGAAAACTTTTGCCCGCTTCCTGCCGCGGTACTTTTCAATGAGAATCCCGAAGACGTATCCCTGGGTAATGGCAATCAGCATGAAGACGAGATATCTCGGCTCGCCCCATCCGTAGAAAAACAGACTTGAAAAAAGCAGAACGCCGTTTTTCAAGCGCTTCGGCACCGCGAAATAAACGATTACCACAACGGGCAAAAAATAAAACAGAAAAGGAATACTGGAAAATAACATCGTTCTGATCCGCAGGGATCCGTCCCACACTTTTTAAGAAAGTATATCGCATCTTCCGGAAATATTGAAGACTGCTGTGAACCGTACCCCGCATTTTGCGTCATTTTGAGTTTATGTAAAATTTGAGATTTGTTTTTGTCTGATGGACATGATCATTTGCGGTTTACATTATCATTTGCGGATTACAATACGGCCACACATTTTCGAAGCGCGTCTTGACAAGCCCGGCCGTTCACGCTACAATTCTACCAACCTGTTTAGTAGGTAAAAATGAACAATCAAACAAAAAAAGAGGTGCTGCTATGACCATATACACGGACAATGCGGCGACGACAAAAATGAGCCGCGCCGCGATCGATGCCATGCTGCCTTATATGGATGTTTTGTACGGCAACCCGTCCAGCCTGCATTCCGTCGGTCAGCGGGCGGCGGAAGCATTGGCCGGCGCCCGAAAGGATATCGCCGCCTGCATCGGCGCTGACCCGCGGGAAATCTATTTCACCTCCGGCGGAAGTGAAGCGGATAATCAGGCGATCCTTTCCGCCGCGGCCGCGGGGGAGCGCAAAGGAAAAAAACATATCATCTCCACCGCGTTTGAGCATCACGCGGTTCTGCACACGCTGGACAAACTCAAAAAGCAGGGTTTTGACGTCGAGCTTCTGGATGTCGGGAGCTCCGGTACGGTGACCGCGGAGCAGGTCGGGAACGCGATTCGGAAAGACACCTGTCTTGTCACGATCATGTTCGCCAACAACGAAATCGGGTCTGTTCTTCCCGTTTCCGAAATCGGTGCCGTCTGCCGCGAAAAGGGCGTTCTCTTCCACACCGACGCGGTGCAGGCGGCCGGCCACGTGCACATCGATGTAAAAGCGCAGAATATCGATATGCTTTCGCTTTCCGCCCACAAATTTCACGGCCCAAAGGGAATCGGCGTACTGTTCGCCGGGAGAAAAGTGCCGCTGAAATCTCTCATAGAGGGCGGCGCGCAGGAACGGGGAAAGCGCGCCGGGACAGAGAACATTCCCGCTATCATGGGAATGGCGGCGGCATTGAAAGAAATGGTCGCCCATATCGATGAAAACGCGGCGAAAGTCTCCGCCCTGCGGGATAAGCTGATCGCGGGTCTCTCCTTGATTCCCCATTCCGCGCTGAGCGGCGATCCCGTTCACCGTCTTCCCGGAAATGTTCATTTCTGTTTTGAGGGCATTGAAGGGGAAAGCCTGCTTCTGCTGCTGGACGATAAAGGCATCTGCGCCTCCTCCGGATCGGCCTGCACATCCGGCTCGCTCGATCCCAGCCATGTGCTTCTGGCGATTGGACGGCCTGCAGAGATCGCGCACGGCTCCCTGCGGCTGACCCTTTCGGAAGAAAATACCGAAGAGGAGATCGACTATATGCTGGAAGAAATTCCGAAAGT
>CAYUPA010000134.1:0-5545 GCA_964446565.1 uncultured Lachnospiraceae bacterium | reverse complement strand
ATCGTATTGATAACGGTAAAAACGCGGTCTCCCGTTGACTGCTTTATTTTATGACGTACTCTTGTTGCGTTATCTTTCATATTTTGGCCATTCCTTTCCAGGACACATACTTTTATATGCCAGATAATTTACCCTCAATCCCACTTCTCAGAACAGGCTGTTGGAATCCTCGGACGTGCGCTTGCTGATCTCGTTTGTGAGCACGAGGAAGAACAGGTTGATCAGCGTATTGAACAGGCCGATGGCCGTGGATTTCGAGTACTGGGGCGAACTGCCTGTGAAGGAGAGCCTGTAGGTATAGGTGGAGATCACGTCCGCTACATCGTATGTCGCTGAATTGTACAACAGAAGCACCTTCTCATAGCCCACGTTCAGGATGCCGCCCATGCGCAGAATGAAGAGGATGGAAATGGTGGGCATAAGCCCCGGCAGCGTGATATGTATCATCTGCTGCAGACGGTTCGCGCCGTCCAGCTTCGCGGCTTCGTACTGATCCTGGTCGATACCGGAGATGGCCGCCAGATAGATGATGGAGTTCCAGCCGATGCCCTGCCAGATATCCGAGAGCACATAGATGGTGCGGAAATATTTCGGGTTCATCAGATAGTTCTGCGGCGTACCGCCAAAGAAAGAGGCGATCTGCGAGAACAGGCCGTCCTGCATACAGTAAACCTTGATCATGGAACAGATGACCACCAGAGAAATAAAATAGGGCATATAGGTGATGGTCTGTACGGTGCGTTTGAATTTTGTGTTGCGCACCTCGTTAATCAAAAGCGCGAGCAGGATCGGCGCCGGAAAGCCGAAAATGATGTTCAGGGCGCTCAGAATAATCGTGTTGCGGATCAGGCGGAAAAAATAAGGATCCGAAAAGAAATTCGCGAACCACTTATACCATGGGTGCGCCCAGGAGGAGCCCATGATGCCGCGGGTGAGTTTGAAATCCTTGAAAGCAATGAGAATGCCGTACATCGGTTTGTAGCAGAAGAGCGCCAGATAGATGAGGACCGGAAGGACCAGGAGGTATTTCCATTTGTTGAGGTTCCAGTCCTTGATGAGCGTCTGTTTTAAAGTACGGCTGTTCGTACCTGTTTTGGCTTTTTTTGCAGCCTTTTGCATCTGTTTCCCTCCTTTTTATGCTGTTCCCGTTCCGATGCTGATTTTCGGTATGGCAAGGCGCCTTTTTTCTGCGGCGGAAAGCACATTCTCTGCGCGAAAAAGCTCATTCTCTGCTGTGAAAAAGCACGTTTTCTGCCGTGAAAAACACGTTCCCTGCCGTGGAAAAGCCCCGTTTCCTGCCGTGAAAAAAGGTACCCCGCCCCTAAGGGCGGGGCGTCCGGACGGCCGGACCCATATGATGAAAGGCTGCGCTTAAAGCTACGTTTCCGCGCAGTCCTGTGCGGGACGTTTAACGGGCAATATACCGTTCATAGCAGGCCTGACGGATTTCCAGAATTCTGGAAAGGTCATTGGCCTCCAAGTCGTCCAAATGCTTCTGCCATACCGCGTCGTCGTCCACATCCTTCGTACCGGTGAGGAACGCCGCGTAATCCTCGCTGATTACCGTGCCCAGGCTGCCGCCCAGCGTATCCAGCTCGTCCTGCTCCTCCGTGGTAAAGGTCGTACCAACGGGCCACTTCCAGCCGGCTGTGACGGCGTAGTTCTTATCCTCATCGTCAGGATAGATGTAGTACCATGTATCATTGGCTTCGATGGCCGCTTCGCTGTTCTTCAGATACAGCAGCTTGGTGGCCTGGATGCCGAGCCTTCCCCATGTGGTGCCATTGTACTTGGTCATGGGATCCACGTCTGTATCATCCGTCACAAGGCTGGTGAACTCCGGCGTGCCGTCGTCGCCATACTCCCAGGATACGCCTTCTTCGCCGTAATTCCAATACAGATTGCCTTCCTCTGTGAACGCATAGTTCATCATCTGCAGGCAGAGCTTCATGGTGTCTTCATCCGCCGCCGTTGTGACGACATTGGTATGTGTGCCGATGCCGCTGCCTCCAAAAATGGCGTCAATCGTACCGTCCTCCTTCTTCGGATACGGTATGCCAATCCACACGGCTTCCTTGCCGTCCGCTTCACGCTCCATGTTCCAGTTGTTCAGCTGCCCCATCGAGGTAACAGAGATGCCGCACTGGTCATTATGGATCTTGCTCTTGATGGTGGTGTCATCCTCGGAGAAGAAATCCTGGTCGATCAGACCCTCCTCCCAGAGCTTGTTCATCCAGCTTAAGTAAGCGCGCCACTCCGGCTGTGTCTGCGCAAGCCCTACCTTACCGTCTTTCACATAATACGTCGTGTCGCTGCTGGAATAGGCGCCAAAACCGCTGCCAAGGCCAATCGCATTAAACCGGGAGCTCGCCGCGTTGAAGGTTGCGCCGTATTGGTCGTGGAAGGTACGGATCACGTTTTCAAATTCGGCAATGTTGGTGGGGACTTCCAGCCCGCACTCTTCCATCCAGTCCTTACGGACCACGGGACCAAGGTAGCTGTCGTTCCAGCCGCCGTCCTCACGGTAAAAGCCAAGCGTATAATAGCGCCCGTCGTCGGTCTTGGCCGCCTTGTCGGCGTCCGGATGGGCCTGAAGGTACGCCCAGTAATCCGGGGCATACGTTGGAAGATAATCCGTCAGATCCCAGATCAGCTCATCATCCAGATACTGACTGGCCTGATCGGAGATGTAGCAGCCCATGATATCGGGCAGGGCTTCCGGATCCGCGAACAGGGTCATGGTGAAAGAATTCGCGTCCGCGCCAGCCGTAGGAAAGATCCACTCGATATCGACACCCAGGTTCTTCTCCAGTCCGGTATGGAAAGGAGACTCGTCCGCATCTTTAAACTTCTCATGGGGAATAATATTATCCTGCGCATACCAGGAAATAGTCTTGTCGGTGCTGAGCGGATACGTAACGCTGCCCGCCTCCGCGGCGCCGCCGCTGGCATCCCCGGATTCTTCAGCGCTTTCGCCGCTGGCCTCTTCGGATTCGCCGGCGCTTTCCCCGCTTGCTTCTTCCTCTGTGCCGGACTCGCTTTCCGACGAGCCGGAACCGTTGTCGGAGCTGGACGAGGAAGAATCGCCGCTTTCCGAAGAGCCGCAGCCTACAAGCAGCATCGCCACGACCATTGCTAACGCAATCGCTTTGACTAATTTGTTTTTCATTACCTTTCCTCCTAACTTCTAATTTTTTAAATCAAGCTTCACAGCAACACAACTTGACCTAAAAATCATTATAAGCATAAAATTCAGTGAAGTCAAGGCATATTTTTGGGACTTTTCATTCATTTCGAGGGTCTTTGAGGCTTATAATTGAATAAAATCCCTAAAATCAGCGAGAATGAAATGTTCTTTTGTCAAATTTGCCATGAAAAATGCGCTTGTTGACCGGCCCCTGCTGCGGTTCATGAACAGTTCGGAGGAAAACTAAAACGATAAAAAACAGGAAGTCAGATACCCTGCCGGGAATCAAAAAAATGCCTGCGGATTTTATTCCACAGGCATTTGAATTACAGTCACGGTATAAGCGGCAGTTCCGTCATTCTGAGCTTAGCGCAGCCATAAGGATACAGCTCGATTTCCGCCGGTTCCGACAACGGCGCGCGGGAGTTGGGTACCTTTGCGCACACCTTTTCATACCCGTCCTCCAGCCCCCAGTCGATCTTCTGAACCAATGTCCGCATAACGAGCGGCGGATTTTCACTGGAAAACGGAATCGCGCCGACATCTCTTTTCTCCAAAACTGGCGCTTTGCAACAGTAGGCGTAATTCCAGTCCGAAAGGGGACGGTATTCATAATCGCAGTAGGGATATTTTCGCTCGACGTCGTCGCGGACGTATTCGACCCTCTTCTTTTCATAGCGAATCGGCAGAGAAAAAACGAGCGAGCCGCATTGCGCCGTATAAAGCCCATTCGGACGCGCTTCAAGACGCGGCCTAATTTCAAAGGAAACAACGATCCGCCTCTTTTCGCCCGCCTTAATCGCAAACGAAAGATCGGAGCCTTCCGCATTCTCCCCATCGACTTTCTGATTTTCGGCAAAGGAAGGAACGCGGATATGGAATGTGAAATCCTTCTTCGCTTCAATGGTATAGGTGAAAACGTTATCAAAAGGATATTCGGTTTCAAGAAGAATGTGAATATCGTCCGTTTTCAGCTCCGACGGAACCGGAATGCCGTTTATGACGGTATCGCCCTGATAGAAAAAGGCGGAGAGGGCGAATTTCGGAAAGCCCTGGTTGAAGTTCGCCGTGCAGCATCCGTAATTCGGCTCCAAACCGAAGAGATGCGCTTCCGGTCCGTTGGTCCGGAACAGAGATTTGCCCGGGAATTTCTCACAGGCAATCTGATTGCTCATCTGCACATACTGGTGCGCCCACATATCGTCGCTGAGCGTCGCGGGCAGCGCGTTAAACGCGAGAAGCTCCAGACGCTCCGCCCATTTCGGGTCTCCGGTATACGCGTATAAATGCTCATAGGAATACATCTGCTCCACGACCGCGCAGAGCTCCGTCCCCTGAATCGGACTCAGCCCCGAAAGGCACTCGTCTCCGGTAAAAAGTTCCACCGGCGTTCCGTTGTAGTCTTTCAGAACGCGGCGCAGGTCCTCCGCGCGGTCCTCGTATGGCCTGCCCAGCAAATCGCAGCTGACCGCCTCGTATTTCAGCATCATTGTCAGGTTGACGATATGCGTCTCCTGCCGCCAGAGATTGAGCGGCCTTTTCCACAGCTCAGTAAGCGTATTGTAATCCGTCCCCTGCTCCGAAAGCAGCGAGGCGAGATCGAGCAGCCAGTCCTCCTTACAGCGCTCATAGAGGAAGCGAATCGCGATGCAGCCCTCGAACCATCTGGATTTTCCCCAGTCGAAGAGCTGAATGGTCCCTGCCTTTAACAAGTCATAATAATTTTTTAGAACCGAATAAAGAACGCCCGGAATCCACTCGTCCTTTGCACAGTCGTAATACACCGTAAGGACCTTGCTGATCAAAAGAACCGCCCATGTATCATAGGTGGGCCGCGCCTCTTTATCGCAGGGACAGATCCAGCCGTCTTTCTGCTGCGCCGCGAGGATCGCATCGATGTACTGTTTTGCCCGCCGAATCATATCCTCGTCTTCAAGCAGATACGCAAGCGGAATGAATCCATCAAGCCAGTAGGGCACCCGTTCCCAGCCTTCCCGGCCGCCGCCGATCCACGCGCTGTCCCGAACGTCCGGCCAGATTTTATCCAGATTCCCGCTAAGCCCGCGCGCCTGAATCTCAAGCTGGCGCCTTAGCCATCCCCTCGGCTTGAGTTCATTTGAAGTGTAAAAATTCCATTTTCTCATGATAGTTTTCACCTTTCGCTTCTGCCAAATTTGACCATGCCGGAAGTCAATCTGCTTTCATTATAAGGATATTTCGCAGGATGTCAATTCTCTTTTAATTTAGCAAAAAAAACTCGCCGTGCATTGTGCATTGCGAGTTTTTTTCAGGTCTTTGCCTCTCGTCAAAGCGCCGCCTGTTTCACGCGGGAAACAATCCGGCGCTTCTCGTCCTCCG
>CAYUPA010000133.1:304-5551 GCA_964446565.1 uncultured Lachnospiraceae bacterium | reverse complement strand
TTACTACATGCGGGAAGCCCTTACATTGGCCGAAAAGGCTTTTTCGCTTGAAGAGACGCCTATCGGCGCGGTCATCGTTCAAAACGGTGTAATCATAGGAACAGGGTATAACCGGCGGAACACCTCCGGCTGCGCGACCTGTCACGCGGAGATGGACGCGATCCGCATGGCCTGCGAAAAGGTCGGCGACTGGCGGCTCGAGGACTGTACGATGTACTGTACGCTGGAGCCCTGCCCCATGTGCGCCGGCGCGATCGTACAGGCCCGCATTCCGCGCGCTGTCATCGGCGCGATGAATCCGAAGGCGGGCTGCGCCGGATCTGTCCTGAATCTTTTGCAGGAACCGCGGTTTAATCATCAGGTGGAGGTTACAACGGGCGCTGCTGCAGAAATTTTTTGCGTTGCTTCGAAGCAGAGAGAACGAGCGAAAGGGAAGGAATACGGGAAAGGATGGTTAGCAGGGGGAAGACGCCTTTATCCGCTGTGCTGGATATCGGCAGCGGACAGGTAGCGCTTGAAATCATTCAGATTTCGGGCGAAGGCGGGATCCAGGTGCTGGAAAAGGTGACGAAAGCCCTTCCGGTCGGAAGGGATACGTTTTCAACCGGACGCATCAGTCCGGAGATGGTCGAGGAGCTGTGCGACGCGGTGAACGGTTTTAAGCAGCTTCTCAGGGATTACAAGGTGCGCGTCTACCGCGCGGTTGCCACAAGCGCCTTCCGCGAGGCGAAAAACAGGGAATATGTCCTCGATCAGATCAAGGTCAAGACCGGCATCGCGATCGAGGTCCTAAGCAATTCGGAGGAACGCTACTATACGCAGCTTGCGGTGCTGCGAAGTCTCGGCGACTATGCCGATCTTCGAAAAAACGGCATCCTCGTGATGAATATCGGCTCCGGCAATCTGCAGCTTTCCGGCTATGGAAAGGAAGGGCTGGAATACAATCAGAGCTTTCATCTGGGATCGCTTCGAATCCACCAGATGTTCTCCTCGATTGAAGAGGAATCGCTGCAGTTTCCAAGAGTGATTGAAGAATATGTAATGACGCATATCGAGCGGCATATCCTGCCGTTTTCTCATATCGTAGCGACGGGCAGCAAGGTGGAACTGCTGCGGCGGGTTTTTCCCAAAAGCCCCGCGATCCGCAGGGATGATTTTGACGCGCTGTACAACCATTTTCTGCACATGCCGGCGCATACTCTCGCAAGCCGCTATCATCTGGACGAGGAGAGCGCCGCCATGATCGTGCCCGCGATGATCATCATCCGCACGCTGTGGAATTATTCAAAGGCCGATACGCTGCGGTGTCCGGACTGCGCGATGCAGGACGGGATTCTTGCGGAAATGAACCGCGCGTATCTCCTGCTGCCGGACGATGTGCTGGAAGGGGAAATTCTCACGCACGCCCGTTCGCTTGCCCGCACGTATGGGTACGACGAGGCGCACGCGGAGGATGTCCGCGAAAAGGCGCTCCTTCTTTTTGACCGCTTCGCCAAATCCCAGGGATTCACACACAGGCACCGGCTGATTCTGCAGATCGCGACGATTTTCCACGACACGGGAAAGTTCATCAATGTGACCCAGCATGATCAGTATTCCGCGATGCTGGTTTCCTCGAGCGATCTGATCGGTCTGTCGACGGAAGAACAGAATATGATCTCAAGGATCGCCAGATATCATGAGGACGACGAGCTTGACCGCGACGATCCGGTCTATCTCAGCCTGACCCGGAAGAACCGTCTTACGACCGCCAAGCTGATCGCGATCCTGCAGCTCGCAAACGCGATGGACGCCAGTCATAAACAGAAGCTCACGAACGTTTCAGTCAAGATCGACGAAAAGACGCTGCAGATCCGGATGCTGCCCCGGGAAAATTATTTGCTGGAAAAATGGATGTTTGAACGGCACGAGGCATTTTTCCAGGACGTTTTCGGACTGAAGCCGGAACTTAAAGTGAAAAGAGGAAGTGCAATATGATCGGAGAACAGTATAATAAGCCTGAAAATCTGATCAACCGGGAGCTCAGCTGGCTGGAGTTTAACGAACGGGTTCTCGAGGAAGCCCGCGATCCGCGGAATCCTCTTCTGGAGCGCGGCAAATTCCTTTCAATCGTAACGTCCAATCTGGATGAATTTTTCATGGTGCGCGTAGGCTCCCTGAAGGAGAGGCTGCACGCGGGGTCCGAGAAGCCGGATCCGGCGGGGCTTACGCCCGGAATGCAGCTTAAAAGCATCGCGCACAGGGCGCACAGGATGATGGAGGACCAGTATCAGATCTATAACCGGTCCTTTTTCCCGATGCTGCGGCGCGAGGGCATCGGGATCGTCACGCGCGGACAGATAGAGAACGAGCATTACGCGCGGATGAAGGAATATTTTGACCAGGACGTGTTTCCGGTTCTGACCCCGATGGCGGTGGACCCGGGCCGCCCGTTCCCCTTAATTCTGAACCGCAGCCTGAATATCGGCCTCTTTCTCGAGAGAGAGGGGCATGAGCCGGTCTTTGCGACGGTGCAGGTTCCGTCCGTTCTTCCGAGGCTGGTTCCGCTTGAGCCGGGGAAAAATACGTTTGCTCTGCTCGAAGATGTGATTTCGCTCTTCCTTCCGGAGCTTTTTCCTCGTCAGAAAATTCTGATGAGTACGTATTACCGCATTACGCGTAACGCGGATATGGAGTTAAAGGAAGAAGACGCGCCGGACCTTTTGCAGGAGATGGCAAAATCCGTCAAAAAACGCAAATGGGGCGAGGCGGTCCGTTTGGAGGTCAGTTCCGACGCGCAGAAGGAGCTCGTCGAGTACCTGACCCGTGTGCTCGAACTTGGCGAGAAGGACGTGTATTATCTCGACGGTCCGCTCGACCTTGGCTTTACCTCGAAATTCGCGAAGCTGAACGGGACCTCGCATCTGCAGTTTCCGCCGCTCGAACCGCAGACGCCCGCGGACCTTCTGGATGAAGGAGACCTTTTTGCCGCGATCCGCAAACACGACATTTTCCTGCATCATCCGTATGAATCCTTCGACAGCGTTGTCTCCTTCGTCGAGCAGGCGGCGGAGGACCCGGACGTTCTCGCCATCAAGCAGACGCTCTACCGCGTAAGCGGCCAGTCGCCGATCATCCATGCGCTCGCCCGCGCGGCGGAAAACGGAAAGCAGGTTACGGTGCTGGTCGAGGTGAAGGCCCGGTTTGACGAGGAGAACAACATACACTGGGCAAGACGCCTTGAACAGGCGGGCTGCCATGTCATCTACGGTCTCGTCGGCCTGAAAACGCACTGCAAGATTACGCTTGTCGTCCGGCGCGAGGACGACGGCATTCGCCGGTATGTTCACATGGGAACCGGAAATTACAACGACGTAACGGCCCGTCTCTATACGGATATGGGGCTTTTTACCTGCAAGGAAACCTACGGCGCCGACGCCTCGCATCTTTTCAACAGCATCTCCGGGTACGGCGATCCTCCGGAATATTATAAAGTCGCAACGGCGCCGCTTGGCCTGCGCAGCCGGTTTCTCGAGCTCATCGAGAGAGAGAAACAGCATGCGCTGAACGGCGAAGAAGCGCGGATCATCGCCAAGATGAACGCGCTGCTTGACACGGAGATTGCCTGCGCGCTCTATGATGCCTCCGCGGCCGGCGTTTCGATCGATTTGATCGTCCGCGGCATCTGCTGCCTTCGCCCGCAGGTTCCGGGGCTTTCGGAGAACATTCGCGTGCGCAGCATTGTCGGCTGGCTTCTGGAGCACAGCCGGATCTACTATTTTCTGAACGGTGGAAACGAGGAAGTGTACCTTTCAAGCGCGGACTGGATGCCCCGGAATCTGGACCGCCGCGTGGAACTTCTGTTTCCGGTGGAGGGGGAGGAGCATCTGAACCGCCTGAAGAACATTCTTCGCGTTTTGCTCTCCGATACGCAAAAAGCCCGGATCATGGATTCAAACGGCGTGTACGCCAGGGTTGACGGCCGCGGGAAACCCGCTGTCAACGCGCAGGAAACTTTTTATCGGGAAGCGCTGGAGACGGCGCGCCGTTATCAGAATGAAGAGTAAAGAGAATAAACCGAAACGGTCCAAACGGTGGATTCTGTGGCTGGCGGCGGAACTGCTGCTGCTGATTCCAATCTGCCTGCTTCTTTTCTATTTTGGCCGCATCATCGATCAGAAGCGCGGGGAGAGCGGAGAGTCTTCCGCGGCGGAATTTTTAGAAACGACGGTTCCCCTGGAGGCGGACCTTTTAGAAACGACGGTCTCCATAGAGGCGGAGCTTTTAGAAACGACACCCCCCCTGGAAGCGGACCTGTCACTGGCGAATGGCTTCTTCTGGAACGGGGAGGATAGCCTGAACTATTACGATGGAGGACGGATACATGACGGAATATCGGTTGGGACGGACAGAGGATCAGGCGGACATTTTGGATTTTGCGAATTACGTTTTCAGTCAGGCGCACAGACCGCATGATTTTGCAAAGCTCCTTCCCAAAGTGTACGCGCCGCGGCATCATTTTGAACAGATTCATCATCTTGCGCTGGAGGACGGCCGGATCAAGGCCATGGTCGCCGCCTATCCCCACGAATATATCGTCGGGAACGAAACGCTGAACACCCGGTTCATCGGCACGGTCAGCGTGCATCCGTACGCGCGGGGAAGAGGCTACATGCGGAAGCTGATGGGCGACGTGTATGACGCGATGATCCGCGATCAGGCGGATATCGCCTTTCTCAGCGGCCAGAGACAGCGGTACCAGTATTTCGGATATGAAAAAGGCGGGATTTCCGTCAATTTTGACGTGACGGCCACCAATCTTCGGCATGTTCTCGGCTCCGGCGAAGATACGATTTCGCTGTTTCCGGTCGAGGCGGACGATACGGACATGATCCGCAGACTCTATTCGCTGTATCAGAAAAGACCGGTGCAGGGACGCGGACCGGAGGAGTTCTATGAAATCATGAAAAGCTTTAACGCGGTCCTGTACGCCGTTTTAGAGGATACAACCTGCGTCGGCTACCTGACGCTTCTGGATGGCGGCGGCAGGATCGGCGAGATAGAACTCGAGAATCCGGAGCTGCTGCCGCGCGTGCTGCGCGCTCATTTTGAGCAGCACGCGATCGAAAGTGTACGCCTGTCCTTCTGCGCATACGAAAGCGATAAAACGGCGGTTCTGGAGCCCATTGCGGAAAACGTAAGCATTTCCACCAATGAACAGTTTCTGATTCTGAACTACCGGAAGGTTCTGAAAGCATTTTTGGAACT
>CAYUPA010000133.1:0-294 GCA_964446565.1 uncultured Lachnospiraceae bacterium | reverse complement strand
GGCCATGCACACCGGGCTTGAGGACGCCAGAAGGGTTCTTGAGATTCAGGGGAAAGGGAAATACGCGATTACGGTTTCCCATCAGAAGGTTGACGTATCCGATACGATGGAGAAGCCGGACTGGAGCATGGCGCCGATGGAGGCGGTCCGGCGTCTTACAACGGCACGGGCCTTGTATGAGCCGCTTTCCGCGCCAGCCGGATGGTTTCCCTTTACCTTTGCGATGCCAGCGGCCGACACATTCTAAAAAGACAGGAGAGAGCACTATGAAACGAACAGGCATTTTTTTACTTC
>CAYUPA010000132.1:4033-5564 GCA_964446565.1 uncultured Lachnospiraceae bacterium | reverse complement strand
TTGCGATTCTGATTTGCACCGCGGTTTCCTGCAGGGGAGGCGGCAATTCTAAAAACGAGGGGCCGGCGGTTCAGGATTCGCGGGAGCTTCTTGCGGCCGTGTGGAACACCTATTCCGATTCGGAGAAATTCGCCGTTATCGGCGGCGATATGAGCGAGGAGAACATGAAAGACGGAGAGCCCGGGGTGTATGGGCTGGAAGATGCGGAAAGCCTTAATACGACGCTCGGGTTTCCCGGCGACGCCGTAGACAAAATCGACAACGCCGCCTCCATGGTACACATGATGAACGCGAATACGTTTACCTGCGCGGCCTATCATGTAAAGAACGCGGAGGATACGGATACGGTTTCGAAACAGCTTCAGGAGAATATCAAAAGCAGGGAGTGGGTCTGCGGCTTTCCGGATAAGCTGCTTATCGCCGTTGTCGGGGACTACGTCGTTTCCTGTTTCGGCGCCGAGGACCTTGTCGGCGTCTTCAAGGACAAGCTGTCTTCCGCTTACGAACAGACCCAGATAGCGGTGGAGGAATCCCTTCTGTAACCGCGGGCGGACCTGTCTCATACCAATCAGAATGGAGCCGTACCAAGATGGTTTTTTCCAGCATCCCATTCCTGTTCTATTTTCTTCCGATCGTGCTTCTGTTTTATTTTGCGGTTCCCTCCGCGTGCAGGAACGCGGTTCTTCTGCTTGCGAGCCTTGTTTTCTATGCCTGGGGCGAACCGCGGTATCTCGTTTTCATGCTTTTTGCGATACTGCAGGGCTACGTGTTCGGTCTCCTGATCGACAGATATCGAAAGAAGAAATGGTCTCTTATTTTTCTGATCGCCTCGCTGATCCTGAGTCTGGGACTGCTTGGCTACTGTAAATATGCGGATTTTTTCATCAAGAATTTTAACGCGCTGACCGGCCTGTCGGTTCCGCTGCTTCATATCGCGCTTCCGATCGGAATCAGCTTTTACACCTTTCAGATTCTAAGCTAAACCGTTGTCGTGTATCGCGGGCAGGCGAAGGTACAGCGGAATCTGATTCATCTTGCGACCTACGTCGCGATGTTTCCGCAGCTGATCGCGGGTCCTATCGTCCGCTACTCCGACATCGCGAAACAGCTTGAACACAGAACGTATTCCCTCAGCGACGCCGCGGAAGGCATCCGCCGCTTCATCTTCGGGTTGTCAAAAAAGGTGCTGATCGCGAATACGCTTGGCGAACTCGTTTCCATTTTTAAGGCGTCCGGTGAAAAATCGGTGCTGTTTGTCTGGCTCTATGGAATCACCCTCTCACTGCAGATCTATTTTGATTTTTCCGGATACAGCGATATGGCCATCGGGCTTGGCAGAATACTGGGGTTTCACTTTCTGGAAAATTTCCGCCATCCGTTTATCTCCTCCAGCATTACGGAATTCTGGCGCCGGTGGCATATTTCTCTCGGGTCATGGTTCCGCGATTACCTTTATATTCCGCTCGGCGGCAACCGGGTTTCGAAGCCCCGGTGGTTTTTAAACATTTTCATAGTCTGGATGGCAACCGGA
>CAYUPA010000132.1:0-4003 GCA_964446565.1 uncultured Lachnospiraceae bacterium | reverse complement strand
TCTATGGGGCCTGTACTTCGCGGTGCTGCTGATCGCGGAAAAGCTGTTTCTTCTCCGTTTTCTTGAAAAAACGAAGGTACTCAAACATCTGTATGTTCTGCTGCTTGTGATGATCAGCTTTCTGATTTTTGACGCCGCAAACCTGAAGGATATTCTGCCCGGCGTCGCGTCGCTGTTCGGACTGACACGTCTTCCGGCTGTCTCGGTCGAAAGCCTGTATTATCTCAAAAGTTACGCGATCCTCCTTCTTGCCGCCGCGGTCTTTGCGACCCCGTTTCCGCAGCGCGCGGTCGAATGGGTTCGAAAACGCGCCGTCGGACGGAAGATTACGGACGCCGCGGAGCCGCTTCTTCTCCTTTCGCTTCTTGTCGCCTGCACGGCCTTTTTAGTAAACGGCTCGTTTAACCCGTTTTTATATTTTCGTTTTTAGGAGGCGCGTATGGAAAAAATAAAAAAATGGGCCATCGTTGTCACGACGGCGCTCTTTATTTTTGGCTTTGCGCTTCTGGGGCTGATCGAGCCGGATACGGAGGTTTCCACGGCAGAGCGCAGAAAACTCGCGCAGCTGCCGCAGTTCAGCATGGACGCCGTTCTGTCCGGAACGTATATGAAAAATTTTGAAAGTTATTCGCTTGATCAGTTTCCGGGGCGGGATCTCTTCCGCAGGGTCCAGTCCCTTATCTCGACGTATCTTCTGCGGCAGAAAGATAATAACGGCATCTATATCGCGGAGGGACACGCGGCGAAACTGGAATATCCGGCGGACAGCGCCTCGCTGGCGCGCGCCGCGGAACGCTTCCGTTTCCTCTACGACACATATCTTAAAGGAAAAGCCGCGAAGGTCTATCTTTCCGTCATTCCGGACAAGAGCTTCTTTTTAGCGGCGGAAAACGGGTATCCGTCTCTGGATTACGAAACATACATCGATTCGCTGCGAAAGGAGATGGAATATGCCGAATATCTGGACATTCTGCCGCTTCTTTCACTGGATGATTATTACAGGACCGATGTACACTGGCGGCAGGAAAAAATTACGGACGTCGCGCAGTTCCTCGCTTCCCGGATGGGAACGCGGGCGGAGGCCGCGTATGAAACCGTAAAGGCGGACGAACCGTTTTACGGCGTATACTATGGGCAGTCGGCGCTTCCGCTTGCCGCCGACGATTTGTATTATCTGGAAAATGAAAGCCTCCTGCAAAGCAAAGTCTATGATTATGAAACGGATTCTTTTCTTCCGGTCTATGACCTTGCGCGCCTGCAGGGAAACGACCCCTATGAGCTGTTTTTATCGGGGTCCAAATCGCTGCTCACCCTCGAAAATCCCGCGTCCGCTTCGGAGAGGGAACTGATCCTGTTCCGGGATTCCTTCGGAAGCAGCATAGCGCCTCTGCTGTCCGCGGGCTACCGCAGGATTACGCTGGTCGATATTCGCTACATTTCGCCGAATCTTCTGAGCCGCTTTCTTACTTTTGAAGATCAGGATGTGCTGTTCCTTTACAGTACATCCGTCCTGAACCACAGCGAAACGATTAAATAACGGCCTCAAAAACAATCAGATGCGGCCTCAAAAACAGTCAAATAAACGACTTCAAAAACAGTGAAATAGCGCTTCAAAAACAGTCAAATAACGGATTCAAAGGCAGTTCGGCTATAAAAGCCGTCTCTATGCTCATGAAGCCGTTTCGTCGCCAAACGAGATTCCCATATCCCGTGCGTTCAGCACGAGCTGATGATCTGTCGGTACGAATTTCGTAACGCCCGCCACTTCGGAAAGCGGGTTATGGCCGATCTGGCTGCCGATTAAGGCGACGGTCTGCCCGTAATTTTCCTCTTTGATCAGCCTTGCGCCGTAGACGCCGAACTGCGTCGCAAGCAGCCGGTCATAGGGAGAAGGACTGCCGCCCCGCAGGTAGTGTCCGGGCACGACCACGCGCGTCTCAAGACCCGTCGCGTTCTGAATCTGATCCGACAGCATGTAGGCGTTGGAAGGATACCCCGCCTCCTGCAGTTTCGCCGCGCGCTCGCGGCGTTTTAATTTCGCATCCTCCCTGGGAAAAGCCCCTTCCGCGACCGCGATGATCGTAAACTTACGGTGTTCTTTGGTACGGTTTTCCACGGAACGGATGACATCTTCAATATCGTAGGGAATTTCCGGGAGCAGAATGACGTCCGCGCCGCCGGCGATTCCCGCGTAGAGCGTCAGCCATCCGGCTTTGTTTCCCATCAGTTCGATCAGCATGACGCGGCCGTGGCTGTTCGCCGTCGTATGAATCCGGTCGACGACGTCCGTCGCGATATCGACCGCGGTGTGAAAGCCAAATGTCACATCGGTTCCCCAGATATCGTTATCGATGGTCTTCGGAAGGCCAATGACGTTCAAACCCTCCTCCGCCAGAAGGTTTGCGGTTTTGTGCGTTCCGTTGCCGCCCAGAGTGACAAGACAGTCTAGGCCCATTTTTTTGTAGTTCTTTTTCATGGCGTCAACCTTGTCGATGTTGTCTTCCTCGATTTTGCGCATATTGCGGTACGGGCGGCGGGACGTGCCGAGAATGGTGCCTCCGAGAGTCAGGATGCCGTTGAAATCATCCCGGTTCATCTCCCGGTAATCGCCCTCAATGAGACCGCGGTATCCGTCCGCGATGCCGACAAATTCCGCGTTAAACAGAGTATAGGACGCCTTTGCAATGCCGCGGATCGCCGCGTTCAGTCCCGGGCAGTCGCCGCCGCTTGTCAGAATACCGATACGTCGTTTCATCTTCATATCCTCCTCATAAGGTCTGTCCTTATTATAGACGTTTTCCCCGTGTTTTTCCACTTTTTTTCGCAAAGAGCGTTCAGGACGAACTGTCGGGTGCGTTTGCAGAAGCCCCCGAGGGCTCCTCTGCCTTCGGCGCGGTCTCTGTTTTCGGCGCCGTTTCCGTCTTCGGCCCGGCTCCTGTTTTTGGCTCGGTTCCCGCCTTTGGCCCGGCTTCTGTTTTTGGCTCGGTCCCTGCTTTCGGCTCAGTTCCCGATTTCGGCGCGGTTCCTTTCCTGGCCTGCAGCTCCGCCTGATATTTCTCATGCTGTCCCCTGCGGAAGGCTTCCCTCTTTCGCGCGAGTTCGATCCGCTGATCCCGATAGAATCGGAAGAACAGGATGATGAAGGCGGCGCCCGCCGCGCCGAGCAGCATCACAACGCCGAAGGACGGCCAGAACCCGATCCACATCTCCGTTCCGGAAACGAGAACGAGAAAGACAAAATCGGCCAGTATGGCGAGCACAAGAGCGCGGCGTCTTGTGCGTCTCGCGGCATAAAAAATCAGCAGGGAGAGGGCGACCGCCGCGATCATAATCACGACCTGCGACAGAAGAATCGCCGCCATATGGGCGATATTCGTCCCCGTGGAAACGCTGGTAATGCTTTCTACGAGGCTTTCCAGCATTTCCAGCGGATAATCGTCCGAGGCAAGTTCCGCAAGCCGGCCCTGATTAAAGTAGCGAAGAATCGAGCCCTCGCTTACGAAGATGCCGCCGTTTTGAATCAGCGGAAGAATCCAGTACGCGCACCCCATTCCCATGGCGTCGGAAATCGTCCATTTTCCCTTGCCCAGTCTGCGCAGTCCCCAGTAATACAGCGGCATCACCGTAAGAGCTGTCAGGGCGGACTCGGCGAACAGCGAAATATTCGGATATTTTGTCAGAAGAAGCACGTCGCCGGACGCCAGCAGAATGATCGAACTGATGCCGTTGATCAGCAGATTGTGAACGATGAAATAAACCGCGAAGCCGGCGATAACCGCCGCGGCATGAAGTTTTTTATACCGGTGAATCAGGAACATGGTCACGATGGGAATCAGCACCTCGATGCTTCCCGTAATGTACAGCGCGGCAATGAGAACCTTTGAAGCCATACGATCCCTCCTCGGGCACAGGATGATTTTATTATATACCAATGTTGAATCTTTGTGAAGAATTATTTGCGCGGGACAGTTTGGGGGGGTGAAGTTAAGGCGTGAAGTTAAAG
>CAYUPA010000131.1:0-5633 GCA_964446565.1 uncultured Lachnospiraceae bacterium | reverse complement strand
CACCCAGGCAAACCGTAATCTGATCCTGCATTTCTTCGCGGGTCACAAGATATTTCTCCTCGCCCGGAAGCTGCATCGTATAGCCGAGAGACCCTTTGGTCCGCGGGATGATCGTAATTTTATGCACCTCGTCCGCGCCGGGCAGAATATGGGCAAGAAGCGCATGCCCAACTTCATGATAGGCGACAGAACGCTTTTCCTTTGGCGAAAGCAGGCGGTCCTTCTTGACCTTGCCCGCGATCACCACTTCCAGCGCTTCCTCAATATCCCACTGCTCGACCATCTGCCGGCCCTTGCGCACCGCGAGAAGCGCCGCCTCGTTGATGATATTCGCGAGGTCCGCGCCGGAGGCGCCCGGCGTCGTCTTCGCGATCGCTTCCAGATTGACATTGCTTGACATCCGGATTTTTTTCGCGTGGACTTTCAAAATGGCGAGCCGCCCCGGCAAATCCGGAATCTCCACGTTGACCCGGCGGTCAAAACGGCCGGGCCGCAGCAAAGCCGGATCGAGAATTTCCGGGCGGTTGGTCGCGCCAAGGATCACGACGCCCTTGGAAGAATCGAAACCGTCCATCTCGGTCAGCAGCTGATTTAACGTCTGCTCCCTCTCGTCGTTCGTGGAGAACGAGGCTTCCCGGCTGCGTCCGATCGCGTCGATCTCATCGATGAAGATGATGCAGGGCGCTTTTTCCTGTGCCTGCTTAAACAGATCCCGAACGCGGGCAGCACCCATGCCGACGAACATCTGTACAAATTCGGAGCCGGACATGGAAAAGAACGGAACGGCCGCCTCGCCCGCAACGGCCTTGGCAAGCAGCGTCTTTCCGGTTCCCGGAGG
Source organism: uncultured Lachnospiraceae bacterium (assembly GCA_964446565.1). GTDB lineage: Bacteria > Bacillota > Clostridia > Lachnospirales > Bianqueaceae > CAYUPA01. Next base: position 4,795 of record CAYUPA010000131.1, on the reverse strand, counting down.
CCCGACCAGAAGCGCGCCTTTCGGCAGCTTGGCGCCGATTTCGGCATATTTCTGCGGATTGTGCAGCAGGTCGACAATTTCCTCCAGCGACTCTTTCGCTTCATCCTCGCCGGCCACGTCTGTGAACTTGACGCCCGTCTCGTTTTCCGCGTAAATTTTCGGCGAATTCTTGCCGAAGGACATCGCGTCGCCCATGTTCTTCGTAAGGCCCTTGGCCAGAAAACGCCATATAATGAAGAAGATCACAAGCGGCAGCACCCATTGAAGCAGGATTGTCAGAAAGTAATTGGTCTCCGGACGGATGCCCGTATATTTCGGCACGTTGTACTTCTCGATAAATTCCGTGATCGCCGTGATATTCTCCGTTGGATCCGTCACATAGACGACGTAATCATCGTCCTTACGCTGAAAGTTGATTTCGCCGGAGCTGGTGTCAATTTCCACCGCGGTGACCTCTCCCTTGCGGACCATTTCCTTGAATTCGCTGTACAGCACGTCCCGGGTCCGCATGGAACTCATCATCCAGTTAATTCCCAGCATCAGAATCAGAACGATGGCGACATATATGATTCCGACACGAATCTTCTTTTTTCGGAGATCATTTTCGTCCATTCTTCAAAATCCTCCTCTGTTCTTTCGAATTCGTCGGTTATAGAAAACCATGAGCATATCGTACACCCTGTCGCACAGAATCACAACGGCCTGTGTGATCAGCCAGAGGACCGGAAGCGCGAAAGGACGAGACGCCTCTTCCGCCGCCAGAAAAACATTCGGCGCCAGGATCAGAAGAGGCGTAAAACAGATATCGAAACAGATCAGCTTGAGTGCCATCAAAAGGCCCTTTTTAAGGCGCTGCCCCAGGCGGCGCTCCAAAACTTCCCGGATCAAAACGTAAAGGCCCATCAGAACATAGAGAACCATATACAGCTTATTGGGAATCAAAATGAAGCCGAGCAGACAGGACGCCGCGAAGAAGGCGCAACCAGCGCCAAGCCCATATTCACAGACCGCGATGCCAACCAGAAAGGCCGCCGCCGCCATGATGGCCAGCGTACTGATGTCGATCACGCATGACAGGACGATCAGAATCTGGTTAATCGCAAGCAGCAGTCCCAAAAACGCTATTTTTCGTCCGCGGTTCAGCAGCATGGAATCATATCGCCCCCAAAGCACTCGCACAGGCTGTCCATGCACCAGAGATGCATACAGCAGTCGCAGGGACTGCTTCCTCCCTCCGTCCCGCCGTATTCCTGCGCGCGCTTCTGATACTCCTCATAATTGCGGTTTCCATACGGATTCTGGGTATAGCCTCCCCCATTCTGCCCGTACCCGTAAGGACCGGACTGGCCGCCCTGCGAAGCGCCGTGCGGAATACCGGACTCCCGCTCCTTCATGATCGTATCGTACGCTTCCTGCACTTCCCGGAACTTATCCTGCGCCAGATCCGCCAGAGGGTTATCCGTATACCGGTCCGGGTGATACTTTTTCGCCAGCTCGCGGTATGCGCGCTTTACTTCTTCATCCGTCGCGCTCGGGGCGACGCCGAGCACATCATACGGATCGGTTGCCATATCCCAATAATCCTTTCTGAACAGGTTTGTCAAATGCCATCCAAACTCCGGAGTAGAGAATATTCCGGAGAATCTCCACATCCCGCAAAAGGGGCAGGCGCTCGAAGCGGGCGGCGCAGCCGGCCATGATCCGCATCAGGACAGTTCGGAGGCGCTCCCGCCCGTAAGCCGTCCTTTCGGTAAACGGCAGGGGGTTGTACCGGCCACTTTTCACATCGTCATCAAGATCGTTCCACGCGTCGAGCAGATAAACATACAGCCCCAGATCGTGCCCGATCCCGTACAGGTCCGCGGACCACTCGTCAACCGCAGGCACAAACACCTGCCCCAGCAGCCGGCCAAAGGCGCCGGCCCCGGCTTTCGGGTCCCGGATTCCCTTCTGTTCGAGCGTTTTAAGACAACGCAGCTCTTTCTGAATGGAAGCCGCCTGGCGGGGATAGGCAAGGGCGACTCTCTCCGCCTTCTTCTTAAGCGCCCTGCTTAAAACAAGACCTGAAAACGCGCCTTCATCCTCCGCGTCGTCTTTCTGCTTATAATAGGCGAGAAGAAGATTCATATCCGCTCCATAGGCGTCGAAACGGGTTGTAAGCTCCTGGTGGCGGCGCAGTGGGTGCGCGGCGCAGCGGCAGTTTACCATACGTTCTTCCGGCTCATAGAGCGCGTTGAGCAGCAGGAGCAGAAACGTCATATCGTATGTAAGCACGATTCCGCCGGCCAGCCCATGCCTCTTTCTAAGTTCCCGGCACAGCCCGCAGTAGCAGGCCCGGTACCGGCTGTACTCCCGGATTCGAAGCTCCGGCCTGTTGATCGTTATATACCCAAACATAGCGGCGCCTCCGACGCTATTATAACAAGATCCGGCGAAAAAGCAATCCTTTCTTTAAATGTTCACAGATTGTTCGTTTTTATGACGGTCTGTCCGCCCTTATTTAATTCGTGTGCTGCGGCGCTTGTTTTTGTTTCTCTTCCGGCGCTTCCGGACTTCCTCCTTATTCTCCGCCCAGATGCGCTCCTGCTCCTCCTTCGCCTTGCGTTCGCGGAACTGCCGCTCCATCTCGGGCGTGATCGAGGGAACATACACCGTAACCTCCTCGATCTCCGTCACTTCATCGCCCTCATAGCGTTCGTCCTGCGGATTACGCTTCGAAGAGAAACCGCTCACGGCGCGCCGCATTGAGACTGAAAGCTGTTCGCGCAGGCCGGCCGCTCTGCGCCGCTTCTTTTTTCGCCGGTTTTTTCCTTCTTCCTTCTGCTCCTGCATCTCCCCGTCGAGGCGGTCATACAGATCTTCCGCGTTGGCCTGCCCGATTTCCCATTCGTTCAGAACCGGAATAAAGTAATGCTTCATGCTGTGCGGCCCCGTCTGGACCGCCTTGATCATGTGCAGGGATATGAACGGGCCCAGAACGCCCTTATGATGATAAAACACGACGGTCCCGTAAGCCTCGCGCCCCCTGCGCCTGTAATAATGCAACGCGTCAAGGCCGCTGTTCTCGCCCTCGATGAAGTGCCGGCGCATCGTGCGGTGGTCGCGGATATAGGAAACCGTAAATTCCGTCTTCCCGTCAAGCCACTGGCGCTGAGCCTCGGAATACAGCCGTCTGCTCTGCGCGGCCGCGCGGCAGGCCGGAATCAGAAGGACGAGCAGCATTTCGACGGCCCAGCATACAAACAGGGGGATGCCGGCCATTCGGATGCCGCGGACGCTCCAGAAACCGATCTCGCCGATGCCTCCAAGCGTCCGCAGAAGGCGAAGAGGATCGAGCAGGAGAACCCCGATGCGGCGCAGCGTATCCAGCGACAGATTGTGCGTGAGAAACCCGGCGCGCCCGTACTGCCACACGTCCTGCACATAGACCGCGTACACGCCCCAATGAATGTAGCAGCCCGCCAGAACGGCGATAAAACTCAGCCAGAACGCCGCGGCGGGCGAGCGGAACTTTCCGCTTCTGGCAAGAAACATCATCCATTTCCCGAGCAAAAACAAAAGCAGAACCAGCACGATCAGCCGAAGGCCCGCGTTCTTCATCCAGCCCAGACCGTAGATATAGGCGGACAAAAGAACCGCGCTGCCCGCAAATCCGCCGAACAGCATCCACAGGACGCCCGGAAACGGAACCTTTCCGGACGGCTTATATCGGAAATTCGCCATTGTGCATTCTCCATTCTCTTTGCCTTCGTTCCCTGACCGTAAGCGCCGCCCGGCACAGCCTGTCATACGTATATTCGAAAAAGCGGCGGAAGGCCCCGCAGTAGCGGTTCGGGCTGCGCTCGGCTCCGCGAAAATCCTCCCGCTCTCTCCGGCATCCTCCACGACACAGAAGAAACCACGCGCATTTTTCACATTCTTCCGCGTGAAGAGCGGACTGCGCGATAAACTGTTTCGCGCGGGGAGAAGACAGGAGGTCTTCGAAATCCGAGGTAAGGACGCTGCCGAGCCGCCATTCGTCCACCGCGAAAAAATCGCAGGGATAAAGACTTCCGTCGCTTTCCACCACACACTGGTTCGTGCAAAGCCCGCGCAGGGTACAGCTCGTCACTTCTTCGCCCAGTATGCGGAGAAGCAGATCATCGAAATAGCGGACGCTGACATAGTCTCCGTTCATAAAGTCCCGGTACCAGACGTCAAATAAGCCTTTGTGAAAATACTCCCAGCCGGAGGGCGTTAAGGAATACGGACGGCCTCCCCACGGCGCGCCGTACGGGTCCAGACAGGGAATGAACTGCAGGTAGCGGAGGCGTTTTTTCCTGTAATACCGGTAGATTCGCTCCGGAGACCGCGACGCCTCAGCCGTGACCACCTGCAGAATATTATAGGGGACCTTATACGAATCGAGCAGGCGCATCGCGCCTTCAATGCGGCCCGAGGTCCCGTTTCCTTCCGCGTCAAGGCGGTACCTGTCGTTAAGAGCCGGATAGCCGTCCGCGGAAAGCCCGACCAGATAGTTCTGCTCCTTCAGAAACCGCGCCCAGTCCTCGTCGAGGGCGGCCCCGTTGGTCTGCAGGGCGTGGGAAATCGGAATCTGTTTCGTATTGTACCGCGCTTCCAGCTGTGACGCCTTTTGAAAAAACGAAAGGCCGGCGAGGGTGGGTTCCCCGCCCTGATAGGTAATCATCAGTTCGCCTTCCGCGAACGCAAGCGCCTTTTTCAGCAGGACCGCGAGCGTATCCCCGTTCATCAGTCCACAGGACGAAACGGCGCGGTTTTCGGCGAGATCCCGGTA
>CAYUPA010000130.1:2420-5669 GCA_964446565.1 uncultured Lachnospiraceae bacterium | reverse complement strand
ACCGGATCTGGCAAAACATTTTTAGCGCAGACGCTCGCGAAAATTCTTAAGGTGCCGTTCGCGATCGCGGACGCGACCAGCCTGACCGAGGCCGGCTATGTCGGCGAGGATGTGGAGAACATTCTCCTGAAGCTGATTCAGGCGGCCGATCAGGATATCGAGTGAGCGGAACACGGCATCATCTATATTGACGAAATCGACAAGATCGCCCGCAAGAGCGAGAATCCTTCCATTACGCGCGATGTAAGCGGCGAGGGCGTCCAGCAGGCGCTTTTGAAAATTCTGGAGAGCACGGTCGCCTCGGTTCCGCCGACAGGCGGGCGCAAACATCCGCAGCAGGAGTTCCTGCAGATCGACACGACGAATATCCTGTTCATTTGCGGAGGCGCCTTTGACGGTCTGGACGACATCATCAGAGCGCGGACCAACAAAAAGACGATCGGTTTCAATACCGACGCGGAGGATGTGCCGGCGGACGAGAAAGAAGATGTTCTTCAGGACCTGATGCCGCAGGACCTCGTAAAATACGGGCTGATTCCGGAATTTGTCGGCAGGCTTCCGGTGACGGTTTCCCTCGAGGGGCTGTCCGAAGAGGCGCTTGCCCGCATTTTGAAGGAGCCGCGCAATTCCCTTGTGAAGCAGTATAAGACGCTGTTCTCCATGGACGGCATCGATCTCGAGTTCGACGACGACGCGCTGCTTGCGATCGCGCATCAGGCGTATGAGCGCAAAACAGGGGCCAGGGGTCTTAAGTCGATTATCGAAGAAGTGATGGGCGATTTGATGTTTGAGGTTCCTTCCATGAAAAATGTGGACCGTGTGACGATCACCCGCAAGGTTGTGGAAAAGCTCGGCGATCCGGAGATCGTTTTCGGCGGCGAAGCGTATGAAGGGGCCGGAAAGGGCCGGCCGTTCCGAAAAGGGCAGGCCGGATAAACGTTCCAAAATGACAGTGCATAAGGTTTCGCTCGAGACTGTGGCGGGCAGCGCTTCGCAGTTTCCGGACACCCGGCTGCGGGAGGTCGCTTTCCTCGGGAAATCGAACGTCGGCAAATCCTCTCTGATCAACGCCATGACCGGCAGGAAGTCTCTCGCAAGGACGAGCTCGTCGCCGGGCAGGACGCGGACGATCAATTTCTACAACGTGGATGACAGGCTCTGTTTCGTTGATCTGCCGGGCTACGGCTATGCGAAGGTTCCCGAAAAAGAGAAAATGCGGTGGGGCGCCCTCGCCGAAACGTACTTAAAAAAAAGGCGTCAGCTTGCGTGCGTTCTTCTATTGATCGATATCCGGCACGAGCCGGGGAAGGACGATCGGATGATGTACGAATGGCTGCGGTATTATGGGGTGAATCCGCTGCTTCCTGCGACCAAGAGCGATAAAATAAAAAGAAGCCAGCTTCAGAAACAGGTGGCTTTGATCGCTGCGGCACTGGGCGTCACAGAGAAGGACCGCATTCTTCCGGTCTCTTCGGCTGTGCCGGGCGGGACGCAGCGCGTCTGGGAATCGATCGAGGCGGCTGTGTTCGGGACGGACCGGGAAGCGGCCCCGGTCAGGTAACGGGTTTGCCGGCAGCGGAAAGGATTTGCCGGCAGCCGTGTAAAGTTTTTATCGGAAGCCGTGTAAAGTTTTTATCGGCGGATATGTACGGCGGTTTCTACTGGCGCAGTTCCGTGAGAAGATTCCTGTAAAGCGACAGCCCTTTTTGCAGCCAGTTGTTGCGAACGGCATACGCTTCCGCTTTCGTTTTCGCCTGTAAGCGGAATGTAAAGGGAAGCTGATCGTAATCCCGCACCAGACAGTCGACGGTATACCCTCCGTTTTCCGCTTTGCTGACGGCGGCGTCGGCTTCCAGCATGGAAGAGCGCCCAAGAACCGCGGATTTCGCATATTCCTCGATGGCCTCGCGGATGCTGTGCGGAATCCGGGTCCTGAAGGTGTTGATGACTTCTTCTCCGGCGTCCGTAATCGCATATTGGGAAGACGATTCGCGGATCAGACCGGACTCTTCAAGCTCGTCCAGATATTGCCGCAGAGAAAAATAATCCATATATTCTTTAAAGATCACAAAATCGGACAGTTCGATTCCGGTCAGGGCTTTCTGCCGCTGCAGCGTGTAAAGAAGAATCAGCTTGTGAAGGGTCAGTTGGCTGTCGCTGTCCATACGGGAACACACCCCTTTCTGCGAATATTCGTAAGGGACCGCGCCGGAGGGATTCCGGATATTCGGCAGGATTGTGAAAGCGCGAGGCTCGGAACAATCCTGCCTGTTTCTTTTCCCCGCCTTAATTGTAGCAGGTCGGTGAAATATTGTAAATGGTAAATCGCGATATCGACAGGAGGATGTTATGGAAGAATCGCTCAACGGTCAAAAGAGAACGCTGTACTGCGGCGATGTGCGTCCGGAGCACGCGGGGCAAACGCATACGGTCATGGGCTGGGTGCAAAAGCAGCGGAACAAGGGAAGCCTGATCTTCCTCGATGTGCGCGACCGCAAGGGCATCGTTCAGGTCGTGCTGTCGCAGGATGAGACGGACCCTGAGGTCTTTGCGAAGGCCTCTTCCGTGCGGACGGAATATGTCGTCGCCGTAACGGGCACCGTGGTCCTGCGCGAGGGCGCGGCCAACGAAAAAATGGCAACCGGCGCCGTTGAGATTCAGGCGCGTTCTCTGACCATTCTGTCGGAGGCCAGGACGACCCCGTTTCAGATTCTGGATGAAGTGGATACGCGGGAGGACCTGCGCCTTACCTATCGGTATCTCGATCTGCGCCGTCCGCGTCTGCAGCAGCGTATCCTGCTGCGGCATCAGGTGGTGCAGCAGATTCGTTCGTTCTTAAATTCTGAAAATTTTCTTGAGATTGAAACGCCGATGCTGGTAAAGAGCACGCCGGAGGGCGCAAGGGATTATCTTGTGCCAAGCCGTCTTCACGCGGGACGCTTCTACGCGCTGCCGCAGTCGCCGCAGCTCTATAAGCAGCTTTTGATGATCGCGGGCTTTGACCGGTATTATCAGATCGCGCACTGTCTGCGCGACGAGGATTTGCGCGCGGACCGTCAGCCGGAGTTTACGCAGGTGGATATGGAGCTTTCCTTCGTGGAGGAAGAAGATGTCATGGAAGTCAATGAGCGGCTGATCGCGAATGTTTTCGGGACTCTCGCCGGCTGGACCGTTCCGCTGCCTCTGCCGCGCATGACCTATCGGGAGGCCATGACTCTCTACGGCTCCGACAAGCCCGACCTCCGCTTT
>CAYUPA010000130.1:0-2396 GCA_964446565.1 uncultured Lachnospiraceae bacterium | reverse complement strand
CCGAAAACTGCGGCTTCGAGGTCTTTGAAAAGGCGGTGCGGGAGGGAGGCTGCGTACGCGGCCTGACCGTCGGGGGCTGCGCCGGAATGCCGCGCAAACAGATTGACGCGCTGACCGAGACGGCCCGTCTTTTTAAGGCGAAAGGGCTTGTGTGGATCGCCCTCAGCGAGGACGGGACCGTGAGATCGCCGGCCGCGAAATTCCTTGGCGAAGAGACGATGCGGCGGATCACTGCCGCCATGGGCGCAGAAAAAGGCGACCTTCTGCTGTTTTGCGCCGATCAGGAAATGGTCGTCTGCAGCGCGCTTGGAAGCGTCCGTCTGGAACTGGGACGGAAGCTGAACCTGATTGACGAGAGCCGGCACGCCTTCGGCTGGATTACGGATTTCCCAATGTTTGAGTTCAGCGCGGAAGAAAACCGCTACGTCGCGATGCATCATCCGTTTACGATGCCGAAAGAGGAGGATCTGCCCTACCTGCTCACCGACCCCGTGCGCGTTCGCGCGAAAGCCTACGACATCGTACTGAACGGGTTTGAAATGGGCGGAGGCAGCATCCGTATTCACCAAAAAGAGGTGCAGGAGAAAGTCTTTGCGGCGCTTGGCTTTACGCCGGACGAGGCCAGGGAAAAATTCGGCTTCTTTCTGGAGGCGCTTGGTTACGGAACGCCGCCTCACGGCGGCCTTGCCTATGGGCTTGACCGGATGATCATGCTGATCAGCGGCGAGGAGAATATCCGCGACGTCATCGCCTTCCCGAAGGTCAAGGACGCTTCCTGCCCGATGAGCGGGGCGCCCGACCGGGTCGATCCGAAACAGCTGGAGGAGCTTGGCATTTCCATAACGGAACAGGCGAAATGACAGCGGTTTGGCGGACAGAAATAACAGAATTCCGAAAACGATCTGTGTATCCGGCAATCGAAGAGTATCGGCAGGCTGCAATCTGTCTGTCGATGCTCTTTTTACGTGCCTGACGAACCAATTTTACGTGGAATACGGCTGCTCCGCCGAATCGTAAAGAAAGTCCCGGAGCTTTTCAAGCAGCGCGGGCGCCTCGGCGTCCTCGTGAATGATAAGCGTTAACGGCGCGCCGATATCCAGACTGAAAATGCCCATGATGGACTTCGCGTCGATTACATAGCGGCCGGTCGCAAGATCAAGCTCGCTCCTGCAGGAGCCGACTGTCTGCACGAAGTTCTTTACCTTATCGATCGTATTCAGAAGTACCTGTACTTTTATCATCGATTTCGCTCCTTTCCCCGCAAAATTTACGGCCTTTATCATACTGATTTTATTTCGCGCTGTCAATTTCCATTTTAGCAAAAAAACGGCGGGAAAATCAGTTGAAATTGAGGGGATTTTTATATATAATAAAGAAAGCAGTTTTGCGCGGATGATTGGCGGGCCTCTTGAAATTTGGCACGGAACGGGGAATTTCAACAGGACCCGGAAAGAGGTGAACCGTGTACGAACAGAAAGACCGGCGGATCCCTTCGGCGGTGCGTGTCGCCTGCTGTACGTTAGGCTGCAAGGTGAACAGCTATGAGTCGCAGGCGATTCTGGAACGGTTTCGGAATCTGGGATACCGGATCGTCGATTTTGCGGAACCGGCGGATGTGTATTTGGTCAATACCTGCACCGTAACGCAGATTGCCGCCAGGAAGTCAAGGCAGGTCCTTCGCCGTGCGCGGAATCTGAATCCGTCCGCTCTGGTGGTCGCCTGCGGATGTTATGTGGATCAGGAACAGGACGGACTCCCGGAGGGACTTTGCGATCTGGCAGTAGGCAACCGGGATAAGGACCGGCTGGTGCGGCTTGTCGAGGAGCGCCTGTGGCGGGACGGCGCGGTATCCGCCCGCGGGGCGGATACTGCGCGTTCCGTTTCGGACAGGACGGGGCGGTTCGTTTCATACGGGGACGGACACTCCATCGCGGACGGGGACGGACTTTCCATTTCAGACAGCGGCAGCCGGACCCGCGCCTTTTTGAAGATTCAGGACGGCTGCCGGCAGTTCTGCTCCTACTGTATCATTCCCTACGTGCGCGGACCGCTTGCGAGCAAGCCTCTTTCTGACGTGCTGAAGGAGGCGCAGCGCCTTGCAGAGAGCGGGTGCAGGGAGATTGTCCTGACGGGAATTCATTTAAGCTCCTATGGAAGGGATCAGGGGGGAACGGTCGATCTTGCGGATGTCATTCTGGCCCTGCAGCAAATCGACGGCATCCGCCGCATCCGCCTTGGCTCTCTCGAACCCGGTCTGATCACGGATTCCTTTCTGGAGCGCGTTCGTCCGGCGGACAGGCTCTGTCCTCATTTTCATCTCTCTCTGCAGATCGGCTGCGCTGCCACAATACAAAGAATCAACAGGAGCAATACGCCTGACCAGTACCGCGACGCGG
>CAYUPA010000129.1:725-5694 GCA_964446565.1 uncultured Lachnospiraceae bacterium | reverse complement strand
CTTCTGCGGATAACCGCGAAAAGCAGCCCCAAAAGAAGCAGGCACAAAAGCGAGACCGGCAGCAGGGCCGCCGGATTGGAGAAAAGAGTGAGATTCCACTTTGCCATCGTGAGCTGCGACGCGTTGATGATGCCGTGCGCAAGCATTGCGAGCCACAGAGAATCGGTATAAAGGCAGAGCAGGGAGATGCAGAAGCCGAAGACCGCGGCGTAGAGGAACTGCTGCGGATTCAGATGCAGCGCGCCGAAGAAGACGCCGCAGAGGAGGGCGGCAAGGAAGGGATTCGCGTTCCGGTAGCCGCACAAAAAAACGCCGCGGCACACCAGTTCTTCAAAAAAGGCGGGCAGGACGGCGGAGGAAATGAGCACAAGAGGAAATGGATACGCAAGAGACGCCTCGACGTAGGCCGTCGTCGTATCCGGAAAGACAAGGGCCGAGAGCGTGGAAACCGTCATGAGAACCGGCTGAAGCAGAAAGGCGGCGAGAACGGCGTAAAGAATCATCCAGGGGCTTGCGGGAGCCTTCAGGGAGAGCGACGTTCGGAAGGATAATCTGTGCCGGCGCATAAAGAGCACCGTGGGCAGCCCGAAGAGAAAAAGGTACTGCACGCAGCCCATGAGCCACGACGGCGGAAGGACCGGCAAAAACGTATAGAGGAGATTCAGCGCGAGAGAACCCAGCACATACAGGACCAGAAAGATCAGCGAAAACAGGTTCGAACGGTAAATCGGATTCATTCCGACGCTCCTCTCTTGCATTTTGCGAACAGAATGTGATACAATGAAACATAGAGAATTGCGGCGGCGCCGCAGGAAGGAGATTTCGATATGACGGAGAAATGGAATGATGAGAATTTCGAACAGGAGGCTCTTACACAGGAGACGCCTGTTCTGGTCGATTTTTACGCCGACTGGTGCGGCCCGTGCAAGATGGTCAGCCCGTCCGTAGAGCAGCTTGCCGCGGAATACGAGGGCCGGGTTAAGGTCGGGAAGGTCAACGTGGACGAGTGCCCGGAGACGGCGGCGAAATACCGCGTTATGAGCATCCCGACCCTCCTGTTTCTGCGGGGAGGCAAGGTCGAGGATCAGATCATCGGGGCCGTTCCCAAAAAGGAGATCGAGGAAAAGCTCAAGGCTCTTTTGTAGATTTTTTCTTATTCGGCGGCGGCGTTTTGCCGGGCGCTATGGGGTGCATATAATTCAGCCGTTCCTGCTCGAGCGTGTCTAACGCCTGCGGATCGGCTATATTTTTTCGCTCCCTCAGGTAACTGAAAATGCGGCACAGCAGCGTATAAATTACGGTAAAGAGGGGAACGCCGATAATCATGCCCTTCAGGCCGAAGAGGCCGCCGCCGACCGTAACGGAAAAGACGATCCAGAACGGCTTGATACCGAGCCGGCCGCCCAGAATGTAAGGCCCGAGGATATTGCCGTCGAAAGCCTGCAGGATCACAATCATGATGATGAAGACAAACATCTGCATGGGAGACGACATGAGAAGAATCAGGGCCGAAGGGACGGCGCCGAGATACGGCCCGAAGCAGGGAATGACGTTGGTCACGCCGACGATGACCGAAATCAGAATCGGATAGTCAAGCCGCAGAATCAGCATCAGAACATAGCAGATCAGGCCGATAATCACAGAATCGATGATCTTTCCGAGGAAAAACGTTCGAAAAATGGAGACGGCTTCACTGCATAAATTGATGAGAATCATGGCGTCTTTTTTCCGGAAAACGGTATAGGCAAGACGTTTCAAAAGGAGAATGACCCGCTCATGGTCGAAAATCAGATACACGGAAAAGACGACGCCGATCATGAAATTGATGAAACCGCCCGCGAACGAGGAGATCATTCCATAGACTTCAGGTACGATATTTGTGATAAAATTCTGCAGGAGGGTCGTGATGTTGGACAGCTGGCTGTTCAGTATGTCAAGGATATCATCGACGCTTACATAGTCGTTAAGCGGAAGATTCTCCCAGTTTTTCAGCAGGTCGCTCGCGAATTCGACCAGCCGGGCGACAGACGAGGAAGCAAGGTTTACGATCACGGTCAGAGAACTTAGCACCTGCGGGATAACGAAGATTATCGCCGCGGCGACCGCGCCGAAGATGCAGGCATAGCAGAGCAGCATGGAGAAACCCCGAATCAGCAGTTTGTGCTCTTTGGCGGGGGCCTTGCAGCGTCCGGGCAGATGAATCTCTTTTTGTCTGCGCAGAAAACGCTGCAGCGCCCTTAACCACGATTCTGCCTTGGAAACGGCGGGGATAAGGAAAAAGGCGATGATCATCCCCACGAAAACCGGAGACAGAACGCCGAGCAGTCTGCGAAGCCCCTGCCAGATGGTCCCCGACAAAGAGAGCAGATGCGCAAACAGAATGGCAAAGGCGACGATGCCGCAGGCCAGGATGAAAAACGGAAAATACCGGGAGAACTTCTGCCGGACCGGACCCTTTTGCATGAAAACCTACCTCCTAATACCACGTGCGTTTTTTCTTAGGCACTTTCTTTTCGTCCTGAATGTGTTTGATCCGCTTCATCTTATCGATCGAGTTGATGAACTGCTTAATCATATCGCAAAGACGCTCCGCGTCTTCCTCCTTGACCATCAGGACACAGTAGGTCTGTTTGAAAATTTCACCCGCTTCCTTTTTGATATCCAGCGTGATATAGGTGTTTTTGCGCTTCTTTTGCACGCCCGCGGTTATCAGCTGCGTCCACGGGATGAATTTGTTGCTGTTGTAGACGAAAACGCCGTCTTCCTTCATGACCCAGCGGCTGGAGGAATACGGGACGAACGCAAAAAAGGCGAATCCCAGCGATATGGAAAGGGGCTGCATGGCGTCGACATCAAAAAAGGTCTCGACGCGGCTCACGTCGTAAAAATAAACGCCGAGGACGAGAACAACCATCGCGCCCGACAGAATACGCCCGACCCGGACCCACGTGCGCCTGTCCTGCATTACATAAAGAGGATGATCCTTCGCCTGCCGTTTCATTTCCGTGGAGGCGATAATACCGCGCATGATAAGAAAGAGAAACGCGGCGGAGGTAATAACAGTGAAAAGCGACAATTTGTTTACACCCCTTCCGTGTGGTCAGCGGGCGCGCCGTGACGGCTGAAATCAGAAACGTCAGCCGCGCTGGTCTCATCCTGCGGTTCGGATGCAAGCGCCTCGTTCAGCACGTGCGCGAGCCCGTCGTTGTCGATGCTGGTAAAGAACGAGGTCCCGGAATCGCCCCCGTCCTCAGGCGGCTTTTCATGGACGGGCGGATATTTCGGAAGGGTATTCGGATCGATGCCGATTTCGGAAAGAAGCTCGTCCAGGCGGTCGTAGAGCTTGCGCAGATCATCGCAGTGCGAGGAATACAGATACCGGCGCAGAATCCGGTTATAGGATTCCTGAAATTCCGTGAGACTGTTTCGCAGCTGAAGCGCCTCAGCGCGCAGCGATTCCAGCCTGGCGGTCGCCTCCTCCTTGAGCCGCGAGGCTTCTTCTTTTGCCTTTTCGATAATCGAGTCCGCCATCATCTGCGCTTCGACGACCGCGCGGCTGATCGCATCTTCCCGGCTCCGATATTCTTCAATCTTCTTGTCGCGTTTTTCAATCTGCGATTCGAGAGATACGATATATGTGTCAACCTCTCTGGGTTCAAATCCCCTTCGTACAATCGTAAAATCCTGCATGGTTCCCTCCTGTTGCTGAATGAATGTAGTATAGCATACCAATCGGCAAAAAACCAGTCTTTTTGCGAAGTCCCGCGCCGGGCCCGCTTACGGCGTCCCGCGCATTCCCGCACAAGCGCCACGCGCACTTCCGCTTACGGCGTCCGGTTCGGCGCGCTCTCGTTTCGCACTCCCTCTTACGCCTCATCCTGCCGAAGGCCGGCGTAGTTTTCGGCAACGTCCCGGACCCGGTAGACGTCAAGCGCGTCCTGATACTCCCACTCGCGCGTCTCCATCAGCAGGCACAGATCGTGATACGCGCGGGCGGATCCTTTCTCATCGCCCTGCATTTTCGAAAAAAGCGCCCACACCATTTCCTCGCTGTAATAGGAGTGATAGAGCAGGGTGCGCCAGAAACTCTGCTGTAAGGGCGTGCCTTCGGGCTGCCTGAGGATGCGGCCGCGGAACGCGAGAATCCGCAGCAGCGCCTTTTCCATGTTCGCCGAAAGGTCCTTTCGCAGGCGCGGCCCTTTACCATTAAAATAATCGCAGCTGCACAGGGAGGACAGGTCCGACAGATACGAAAGGACTTCTTCCCAGCCGCCGCCGTATGCGTGACGGAAATAATCCGCCGCGATCTCGTCAAAATCAAGGGACGGGTCCGCGCAGGTCAGCCCCATCACGTAGTTCGGAAGGGCGTTCGGAAAGGCCGCGCGCAGCTCCTGACAGGAAATCAGCCCGTTGAGATGCAGCGAAGGCAGGCTCTTTATATCGCGGCTGATTAAGCGCGCGATGTGAACGTACCCCAGATCGCCGTAGTGCGCACGGCCAAGATGATAGTCATAATCGAAGCTGTCGCCGGAAAAAGCCTCCTTCCAGCCCGCAAGAAACGCGAGATTTTCCTCCACGCGGCCCGGCAGCTGAATCCGGTTGCGGACGTACGGGGGAAGCGGAGGAAGGGCCCCGGCCTCGTCATAGGCGGTCTCGAAACTGCGGCTGATCGGCGCGAACATCATGACAAACCGGTCCGGGTTCCGGATTTTCTTTTTTTCCGGCGGCCACAGCAGTTCCTCATAAAGAAGGAAGACTATCCGCGTGCTGAGCCCTTCCTCGGTAAATCTTTCGTCGATTCGGTTGATCAGATCGATATAGTGGTCCGTTGGAATCTGCCTGCGGCATTCTTCACATTCACAGTGATTGTTGCAGTCGTCCGCAAGCCAGAGGTGCAGATACTGTACTTCCGGATGCGCTTTCGCGTAACGGACCGTTTCCTCCGCAAATGCCTCCCGCACGGCCTTCG
>CAYUPA010000129.1:0-715 GCA_964446565.1 uncultured Lachnospiraceae bacterium | reverse complement strand
GTGAAAGAGTTCCCGCTTCCCGTCGATTTCGGCCACAAGCGCTTTCTGCTCTTCCGTAAGGGCCTTGTGCTGCGCGTCCCACCCCTGCGCGTCCGCGCCGAGTACCGCGCTGGTCCAGCCATGTCCGACGCGGTGGTGGAGTATCTGCCGCTTCCGTATCTCCTGATCGATGGCCGGGCTCAGACGAATCGCGTCCTCCATCGAAAACGGTTCCGCCGGAAGAAAGGGATTGCCCTTATGTTCATACCAGCGCCGCAAAAAAGTATACGGATAGCGGAACTGGATGAAAAAACTGTTCATTCCGATTTTCGGAAGCCAGTCGATGAACATCCGGATGTGCTCGGCCGATTCCGCGCCCTCAATGCAGACGCCGCGGTGGCGCAGCGCGGGGCGGACCGTCAGCTCCTGACGGAGCTTTTCCTTATCGACCGATTCCGGATAGAATTCGTATTGCAGTCCGGGCCGCAGATACCGCACGCCCAGTTCGTAGAAGAACCGGTATATGCCCTGCAGAACGCTCCTCGCGTTGCATCCGCATATCCGGCAGCCCTCCTCGGACGACTGAATCCGGTACAGGTCGTCAAGCTCCGGATTCCCGTCTGTCAGGATCGAAGGGTCGACCGAAAGGCGAAACGAATAGCCTTCGGGAAGACCGCATTGTACTCCGAGACGGCGGCATTCCTCTCCGCCGAACCGAAGGACTTCCTCTTCGTCG
>CAYUPA010000128.1:1776-5700 GCA_964446565.1 uncultured Lachnospiraceae bacterium | reverse complement strand
GGAGTGGAGCAGTTGGTAGCTCGTCGGGCTCATAACCCGAAGGTCGTAGGTTCAAGTCCTTCCTCCGCAACTTCAGAAAAACGCTCAACATTGTGGAAATTGAGCGTTTTTTCTTTAAACAGAGAGACTATAATTTACTGCGGGAACCGCCCGCCTGACAAGGGCGGTACATCATTATTTACGGAGAATGGAAAATGGATAAAACTTATCAAAAACTCCTGCGCCTCGGCATCGACCTTGCTCCTGTAGGGATTGAACGGAGCGACGATGCCGTACCATATTTCTGCACGCCGAAAGGCGCTTCCATTTTTGGCTGGGCGGGCGTGGACGGGATTCACTTCTGTTTTATTCGCGGCTTCGGCGGGATGGTTTTCTCCGTGAGTCCGATGAACGGCGCGCCGGACTATGTGCATCCCCTCGCAAAGGATTTTGCGGATTTTCTGCGTCTCCTGATTGCCTGCGGCGACGCCGCGGCGCTTGAACAGGCATGGCAGTGGGACGAAGCGCAGTTTGACGATTTTTTGCGGGAAAATCCTTCTACGCAGCAGCAGAAACAGCTTCTGTGCGCGGTCGCTGAGAAATTCCGTCTCGCAGCGATGGATCGGCCATGGAAGTACGTTCGGGACCTGCAGTCTGCTTTTGATTACAGCAAAATCAAATACACAGAAGATTTCTATGATATGGATATGAATCCCTCCGTGAACCCTGCGCCGCAGGAATGGAAAGTCTATTTTGACGGAAATTTTGGGGGACATCACGGGAGGGATCACGCCGGGACCGAAATCACGCTTGAAAGCCGTTTTGAGTGGGCCGGCCGCCGCTTCGTGGTACCCGCCGCCTACTCATGCAGCAAGGGACTTGTCGTTGATTTTTGTATGCGGGTCGATCCGGAGGATATCCGCGGTTTTATGAAAAAATGGAATCTAAGTCCGGATCACGATTCCAGTGAGAACTTTAGCAGGGAACAGCAGATGAAAATGGAATTTGACAATCCGCTTGCTTTTGAGTTTCGTCCCTGCCTTGAAGTGAACGGAAAAATCCTCCGATCTTCCCATGGCTGTTCCGTGTGCTTCAATCCCTGTATGTCGGATGAAATCAGCAATGATTTAGAAGCAAAGCGGGTGACCACCCACTATGAGCTGGATTCGTCCTACGGCTGGGTTGTCTGCCGAAATTCGTTTCCGTGGGCAGGCAGACGTCCTCCTGAAATCAGAAGGATTCTCCTTACGATGGAGGAGGAGCCGAACCGTCTTCCCGGTCCTCATTTTAAACCCCATGGTCCCGGCGATTCCTTTACTTTTTCGCATCCGATCAGCGGAACGGAATATACGCTGACAGTACAGGAACTGGAGCGGCAGACGCTGCAGTCCGAAGGTGTCCGATCTGACCGCTGGGTTTACCCTGCGCATATGGTTGCAATGTCCTATACGATTTCTCCGGAGACGGCTGAGAAAATGACGGTCTGTGACTGCTCTGACGGCGACCGGCCCCTGGAAATCGCGCCGAAGGATGATTCGTTATATCCGTCAGCCGGCAGTGACGCTGCTGTTGTTGCCATCATCGGCGGCTCGGATGGACCGACTGCGTTCATTGCAGGAGACAAGCGGCAGGGGAAACCCTGCGTCGCATATTCCTCCCTGCATTTTGACCCTGTAGACGGGGACGTGGAGTGGAGAGTCGATTTCATAGCGAATCAGTTTGAAGAAAAAACATTTTCACTTAAATAAATCCTGCGAAACGGGCCGGCATCAACGGGATGAAATGGCGAAGCGCCCTATATGCGCATAGGAGAGGCTAACGGTTATGGAGTACAGAATTATCAGAAGCAACAGAAAGACAATGAGTCTTCAAGTGAACGCCGAGGGGCTTATTGTCAGAGCGCCCCTGCAGGTTTCCGACGCGGAAATAAACAGATTCGTCCTTCAGCATGAGAGCTGGATTGAAAAGAGTTTGAACAGAGCAAAGGAACGCCAGAATGTCATAGACGGATTGGAGCCGATTTCATACGAGGAAATACAGGAACTTGCGGCAAAAGCGGTGCAGGTGATCCCGGAGCGTGTGGAATTCTATGCCCGGAAAATCGGCGTCACTTATGGGCGCATTACAATACGCAATCAACGATCCAGATGGGGCAGCTGTTCCGCAAAGGGCAATCTGAACTTCAACTGCCTTTTGATGCTGACGCCGCCGCAAGTGCTTGACAGCGTTATCGTTCACGAATTATGCCACCGCAGGGAAATGAATCACTCCGAGAGATTTTATGAGGAAGTGCTTCGGGTGTTTCCCGATTATTGGCTATGGGAACGGTGGCTTAAGGAAAACGGCGACCTGCTGATGAGAAGAATGACGGGTTGATGAGGGGGATCCTTGTCAGCTGCGGCGAAAGGCGCATCAAATGAGAATGGAACAAAGAAATCCGCGGAGAAATCTGCAAAGAAATCTACAGAGAAATCCGCGGAGAAATCCAAGCCGCAAGGCTCGCGAAAAGAACTATGCAGAGTGAAAAGTTAACACGGCTGCGATGTATCGTCTAAAAGGAGTAACGCCACGCTGTGGGGCGGCAGCTGGACCGACAGCCGCCCGTTCTGCTGCCGTAAATCCGCTTGACGAAGAACGAAGGTCCCCTGAGGCAGCAGGTCTTTGCCCCAGTAGCAGTCGGCACGTTCCGCCCGGCCCGCAATGGGCAGGTCAACGCTTTTCTCCCGGTCGGGGGACGTGTTGATAACCGTTGCGGTCCACTGCTTCTCTTTGCGGGTGATTACCGTTTGCAGGGAAGCATAATAAATCTGACCGCCGATGTGATGTTTCATCACGCTGAACATCTGCCCGGCTGCGGTCAGTTCAGCCGATTCGGGCGTGACGACGATCGCCCCTTCGTTCACGGCCTCAAAGTGACAGGCGATCGCAAGGCGCCGGGACTCCGCTTCGCCGATCAGCATGTGGAACATAAGCGCGGTAAAAATTCCTTCCGTTACCGAAGAGGGGCGATACCACGCGTACCAGAGATTCCATTCGTCAAAGCTGATCTGCAGACTTTCGTCCAGCTGCCTGGCATCTTCGCGCAGCAGCTGGCGGGCTTTGTGGACGCCGTTGATGGATTTCAGATAGCTTTCGATCACATCCTGATTTTCAGGGGAAGCGGGATCGTAAGCGGGCGCATAATAATGCAGACTGACCAACGGACACATATCCCGCAAATGATAGGCGGAGCAGTCGGCCCATTCCTGGTTGGGATACGGGCCGCTTGAGCATAAAGTTAAATTTCCGTCGCGGCGGAGCATTTGCTGCCCGTGCTCCCGGACATTGCGGCCGTAGCCGTGCGCGGTATTTTCTCCTTCCATGTGTCTGTATCCGGCCTCGTTGCCAAGAGACCACAGCTGGACGTGATAAGGCTCCGGATATCCTGCCTGCGCCCGCAGACGGCCATACGGCGTATCCGGCGATCCATTGCAGTATTCCACCCAGGCGGCGTTTTCCTGCGGGGTATTCCAGGTGGGGTTGATGGTGATATAGGGCTGCGCGCCGATTTCCCGGCACAGGGCGACAAAATCGTCGGTATTGATTTCGTGAAAATCATAACACATCGAATGCGGCTGCGTTTCGACGCCCATATGCGAACCGATGGGCGCCCGCATATCCACCGGCAGCAAACCGTCCAGCCAGTTGTATTCCCCCGCGAAATTGCCTCCCGGCCAGCGAAGCACCCGGATGCCCATTTCTTTCATTTTTTCAATGACATCCCGGCGCATTCCATGAAAATGATCCTCCGGCATCAACGAGACGGCGCCGATATGAAGGCAGCCCTTTTGGGTAAAGGTAACGCGCAGGTCTCCGTCTCCGCAGCCTTCGGATGGGCGCAGTACGGCGGCGTGACGCTGCCAGTCATTGGGTTCAACCGTAAACGAAGCGCGGGCGTACTCCTTC
>CAYUPA010000128.1:0-1766 GCA_964446565.1 uncultured Lachnospiraceae bacterium | reverse complement strand
CTTCCGCCCCGTCCGGTCTGTAAGCTGGACCGTCACAGCCATTACCCGATCGCTTTTCGCCACAATCGCACATTCGTAAGGCCGGTTCGCTTGAAAAGAAATGTCGTGCTGGCCGATGCCGCACAGCTCATCCTCAAAGAAATTGACCGCCTTCTGGGCATTACATTCGTTGTCGCGCTGCATGTGATATTCTTTGGCGTGGCGCGTATAGGGCGCCGAATGGGCAAAGTGGGCCCGGCGTCCAATAGGATACCACCCCATGGAACATCCGCTGACGGCCGCCGGTTTGCCGGCAAACTTTCGGTTGCGGAGCATCTGCGCTGAAATGCCGAAATAAACATCCGACCGGCTGTGCTCTAAATTGCTCCCGAATAAATAAGGGGAGACGCTCGCGCCGGTGGGAGATACGGCGGCGGGGACAGCCCCGGTCTCCTCGTCGGGCAGGTCTGATCGCGCGGGCGTGTAGCAGGATGCCCCGCTGCCCGGCTGGCCGGTCATCATTGTGAGCAAATCTGTCTTCAGCGCCACGGCCAGCAGCTGCACGCAGGATACATCGGGGAAGCACAGACCCCTCTCCCATTTGGATACCGCCTTGTCGGAGACGCCTACCATATTGCCCAGCTGTTCCTGCGAGTAGCCCAGTTCCCTGCGCCGATTCGCGATAAAAGTTCCGATTTTCGTGAGATTCATCTTTTATATGCCCTTTCTGATTGTGTTGTTTCCATCATATAGGAAGCGGCGGCGAAATGCAAGAAACCAGCAGTTTAGAAGGGCAGAAAAGCGTTTGCAGCATCAGGGGAGCGACGGGCTGCTTTCATAAAAATAGAGGCCGAAATTCCGTGAACAAAACCATGGAATTTCGGCCTTTCCTGCTATACTGCAAATCGGAGAAAAATCCTTCTTTTGCCGCAAAGACGGAACGGCTCCCCTCTACCGCACTACGGCCCCGATAACATTCACCTGATTCCGGCAAAGCATTTCCGCCAGCTTATCGATTTCGTTCCGGTTGGATATCTGTTTCGCTTCGACAAGCAAAACAGTATACTGTTTTATCTTCATAAGAACCTGCGCATTGTATACCGGATTTGCGGCCGTCGTCATCTTGTATCCTTCCGGAAGCAAAGCGCCAAGTTTCCTGCCGACCTCCTCGATCTTTTCCTCCTCAATCGTACCGGTGATCATCAGTTGTTCCGTTTCCGGAATCGACGCCTGCACAGCAGCCGCAATCAACGCATAGACATCTTCCTCATTCGGCAGTGTCGGACGGTCTCCGCTCAGTCTATCCAACGCCCGTCCGAATTTTCCGTGACGCTTCGCGTTCCCGGAAAGGAACTCTCCCAGAATCGGCAGCTGATACCGATCCTTTAATTCGTTCGAGGATCGAAGCGTTTTCGAAAGAATATACGATACCAGGACTACGATGCAGAAAATAACGGCGCCCAGAGCAGCGCCCAAAATCGAGAAGGTCGCGACAGAACCGGATTGCTTCGTTTGCGTTAAATCGTCCATCTGCGTCCGCTGCTCTGCAAGTCGGTTCGTAAGATCCGCGTCGGAGGCTTCAAGCCGTGCATTTTCCGCCGTCATATTAGTATTTGCCGTTTGCAGATCTGTAATCGTATTCTCCAGGAAACTCACAGTACCGGCTGAAGAAGAAACCGCGCTTCGCATATCAAGAATCTGATCGGAAAGCGTCGTCAGTTGAACCAGAAGATCTACTGTTTCACTTTCAGAAGGCCCCGCATTCTTAAGCGCGTTCTTAACCCTGG
>CAYUPA010000127.1:5319-5706 GCA_964446565.1 uncultured Lachnospiraceae bacterium | reverse complement strand
CATGGTTCTGCGCCGCATACGGCAGATGGTGGTTTATAATATAGAAGGGGAATTAAGTTGATTGATACGCATAACGGTCTGGGCCGGCTGGATGACCAGAATTCAAACCGGTGGCTCAGCTATCATTATGACGAATATAATGTTTTGATGGCGTATTACCGCTGCGCGATGATGGAGATTTCGACCAAGTTTCAGGTACTGAGCGAGGAAATGTCGATCCGGCATGACCGGAATCCGATTGAAACGATCAAAACCCGGCTCAAGGAATTTGACAGCATTTGCGCGAAGCTGCGGAGAAAAGGTCTGGCGCTGTCGATCGAGAACATCGAACGCGGGCTTAATGACGTTGCGGGAATCCGGGTCATCTGCTCCTTCCCGTCGGATATC
>CAYUPA010000127.1:0-5309 GCA_964446565.1 uncultured Lachnospiraceae bacterium | reverse complement strand
TGCGGACAGCCTTCTGCGGCAGGACGATATTATTTTGATCGACCGGAAGGATTATATGAAAGAGCCGAAAGAAAACGGCTATCGAAGCCTTCATTTGATTATCGCCATTCCGATTTTTCTGCACGATCAGAAAAAAATGATGTCTGTGGAGGTGCAGTTCCGGACGCTCGCGATGGACTGGTGGGCGACGCTCGAACACAAAATCCGCTACAAGAAGGATATTCCGGACAGCCCGGATATGGAGGCATCGCTCCTCCATTGCGCGAGAAGCAGTTATTATCTGGATCTGGAAATGGAAGAGATTTTCAAGAGTTCCATCCGGAAGAGCGAACCGGAGGCGGCGTGGATGGAGCTGTATCCGGAAGATGCTGTCGCGGCGGCAGAACGGGCGGAGTAACGGGTGAGTTGTATCCGGAAGATGCTGTCGCGGCGGCAAAACAGGCGGAGTAACGGGTGAGTTGTATCCGGAAGGTGCCGTCGCGGCACCGGAAAAGCAGACAAAGTAACGGGTGATCAAACGACTTCCCTGTTTGGCGGAGAGGAACGAAACATGATCGGCGTGAAAAAACAGACGATGCCGTTCACTCGGCGCGGAATGCAGATGTAAGGATGATGCAATCGACGAACGGGGCGGCGCGGAATGTAGTCGTGAGGATGATGGAATCAACGAACGGGGCGGCGCGGAATGCAGATGTAAGTGATGATGGAAACGACGAACGGGGCGGCGCGGAATGCAGATGTGAGGATGATGGAAACGACGAACGGGGCGGAAAAGAACACGAATGCGATGACGGTAAACCTTGAGCGGGTCGAAGAACAAGGAGAGGACAAAAATTCAGTGCGAGTCATGGGTAACGATTTTTCTCAATACGATATGAAAAAACACAGCGGAATTTGGCTGGAGGGAGCCTCAGGAGGAGACGATAAACAGCATCCGGAAGAACAATCCGGTGGAATCGGTGAGACGCTCCGGGACAATACATCCGGCGGAGGAAGCGATAAAACGCCCCCGGAAAATACAGCTGGCAGCGAGAATGCGGATACGCGTCCGGACGCGGCATCCGGTGGCGGAGGGGGCGAATATGAAAAAGTCTGCTTCCTGTGCAAACGTACCGAGAGCAAAGCGGGAACGCTCATCAATTTCGCGCCGGGACTTTATGTCTGCTCCGACTGTCTGCAGAAGAGCATGGACAGCATGAAGAATATGCCGGATCTCTCCGGAATCCTCGGACATCTGCCGGAGAATCTGAACTTTGGCGATATGTTCCGGAACATGCAGGTTCCGCAGAATCAGAAAGTCAAAAAGCAGAAGCCGGATGAAAAAGCCGCGGCGCCGAAACTGGAATGGAAAGACGTGCCGCAGCCGCATCGCATCAAGGCGCGTCTGGACGAATATGTGATCGGGCAGGAACACGCGAAAAAAATCCTCTCCGTCGGCGTTTATAATCATTACAAACGCATCCTTGCCGGAAACCGCGTCAATCAGAACATCGAGATCCAGAAATCCAACATGCTCATGATCGGACCGACGGGCAGCGGAAAAACGTATCTTCTGCAGACGATGGCGCGTATTCTCAACGTGCCTCTCGCGATTACCGACGCGACTTCTCTCACCGAGGCCGGCTATATCGGCGACGACGTCGAAAGCGTGCTCAGCAAACTGCTTGTCGCGGCCGGCAATGATGTGGCGCGCGCGGAGCAGGGCATTATTTTTATCGATGAAATCGATAAGCTGGCCAAAAAGAAAAACCTGAACCAGAGGGACGTGAGCGGCGAGGCGGTGCAGCAGGGTCTGCTCAAGCTCCTTGAGGGGAGCGAAGTGGAGGTGCCGGTCGGCGCCATGAGCAAAAACGCGATGGTTCCGCTCGCCACGGTTAATACGCGCAACATTCTTTTCGTGGTCGGCGGCGCGTTTTCCGGTCTGGACGAGATCATCCGGGAACGCCTGATGAAACAGAGTTCCATCGGCTTTCGTGCCGATCTCAAAGATCAATATAAAGACGACAAGACGATTTTGCAGAAAGTCACCGGCGAGGATCTGCGGAACTATGGCATGATCCCTGAATTCCTGGGGCGTCTGCCGATTGTTTTCGCGCTGGAAAGCCTGGACGAGGATATGCTCGTCCGGATTCTGCGCGAACCGCGAAACGCGATTCTTTCCCAGTACGAGGAACTGCTCGCATTGGATGAGGTGAAGCTGACTTTCGAGGACGACGCGCTGCGTGTGATCGCCAAAAAAGCGCTGGAACGCGATACGGGCGCGCGAGCGCTCCGCGCGGTGCTGGAGGAATACATGCTGGATATCATGTATGAAATTCCGAAAGACAGCAACATCGGCGAAGTCGTCATCACCAAAGAATATCTCGAGCACAAGGGCGGCCCGCGGATTCTGATGCGGAGCGTATCATAGCGCGCGGATCTTCAAACTTCGGCTGCCTTTACGGCAGCCGCGCCAGTCGCTTGCGGAGTGTGTCGCGGTGCGCTGGCCGTCAGGATGGAGATTTGGGAGGCGTTCCATTCGCCGCCCCCGTAGGCGAGACCGTCCACGTCTGGGAAATAGTGCCCGAACATGAAGCACACGGCATAGGAAATGAGATCGACGCATCGCGCTTCGTCAGGGCATAGTTCATAGCTATAAACCGCCTTTCAGCAAAAGGCACCAATGGGGTTATGAAACGGATTCCTCCATTTGTTTCAAACTTGCTTCCCCGCATACTTTCCGGAATCTCTTCTCTGCTATCGAAAATCCGGTGTACCGTGACGACCTGTTCATCCACTTCCGGCGTCAGTTCGTCCCGCAGACCGTAGATGTCTTACGCATTATATCGCGGGGTCGTAAACGGTAATCACTGTAAAGAAAACTCGGCAAGCAGCTGTTTCCTGTAATCCGCGTCAGCCGCCGCTTTTTCGATATCTTTCATTCTGCCCGCTTCAGCAAGTTTACTAATGAGAGTCGCAAAAAGATTCATGCCTTCTGCTCTGCCTTCTGCTCTGCCCTCTGCTTTGCCTTCTGCTCTGCCCTCTGCTCTGGCCAGAGTTCTCATGTCCTCTATCACTTTGCACATGGATTCCACCCCTTCCGGATTTTCTTTCAAATATTTTGTGCGGTTTGCCATTATCTCGAAATTCATGTCTTTTGCGTTGGTACAGTTGAAATCATGCATGAGCTTTCCCATGTCATCTTCTCCGCGGTATTCGCCGTTTACGTACAGGATAAAGGAGCCGTCGTCAAACGGTTTCTCTGCCGTCAGATTGATTCTCTGTATCTTGTAGACCGGCTTTCCCATTCCGTAAAAGTCTTTCTCTGTAATAAAGATCGTATAGGTGTCCGGCAGTTCCTGAAATTTCTGGCCGGCGTCGAGATTTTCCACGTCGATTACGCTGGAATAATATCTCGCCCTGTGCGGTTCCGCTCCCCAGTCGGAACGCTGAATTTCCAAATCATATTTCTTTCCCGTTAAATCCGTTCCGTAGGCATCCAGACAGATGGATCTCGCTCCGGTCACCCGCTTCATGTCGGCCTGCGTTTCGCATTTTGTCAAGACAAGATCCGGCTTCTCAGTAAGGATACGCAGGACGAACTGCGCCAGGGGAAGGTTGTCCTGAAACATGCCCCTCATAAAATCATCATCAATCGGCCGGAAACCGCGCAGACGTTGTAAATCCTCCCGGTGTTCCCGCTCTTTTTTCTGTTCCGCCGTTTCTGTCATATCGTCACCTCCGGTTCGGACGTTTCAAACAATTCCTTTTCGAACCGATTGTACCCCATAACGACCCTCGGCGCAAATGTCAATAAAACAATAAAATGTGAGCCGGCGGCTGTGCCTTCATTAAAAACACGACAGACTGACGTAAAAGGCGAGATATTTCGCCTGTCACGTCAATCATACCACGAAGCCTCAAGCAAAGAAAAACAGGAAATGTGTTGCATTTTTGTTGTGGCTGGGGTAGAATGACGATTAAGTGGAGGAAAAGGGTGACTTTGTGGTGATTAATGGGGAAAACCGCGAAGCCGCACAAAAGGAGATTCAACAAGCCGATGTTCATGGGAGAGTACAGTCACTCGATTGACGAAAAGGGAAGGCTGATCATTCCGTCCAGGTTCAGATACGAGCTGGGGAGCAGCTTCGTGCTGACAAGGGGACTGGACGGGTGTCTTTGCGTCTACCCTCAGATCGAATGGACGAAGCTTGAAGAAAAACTCCGGAGCCTTCCTCTTACCAACAAAAGTGCCAGAACAATTACCAGATTTTTGGTTTCCGGAGCCGCGACGTGCGAGCTGGACAAGCAGGGGAGAATTCTTGTTCCGACCGCGCTGCGCGAGTATGCCGGCCTCGGACGGGAGGTCGTGCTGACCGGCAATCTGGAACGGATCGAAATCTGGGACAAGGCGCGCTGGGCAGAAAATACCCGGTATGAGGACATGGACGCCATCGAAACGAACCTTCAGGAATGCGGGGTTCAGATCTGACCCATGGAATTTTCACATGTGCCGGTCATGCCGGAAGCATGTATGAAGATGCTTCGCGTCAAACCGGACGGAATCTATGTGGATGGAACGGTCGGAGGCGGCGGGCACGCGTCTCTCATCTGTGAGCGCCTTGGCGAAAAGGGGAAACTGTTCGGGCTCGATCAGGACGCGGACGCCGTGAAAGCGGCATCAAAGCGTCTGGGAACTTTCGGAACCCGCGCGCGGGTCATCCGGAGCAATTTTAACAGAATGGCTGACGTGCTTGCGCAAAGGGGAATCAGGCACGTGGACGGCATACTTCTGGATCTCGGAGTGTCGTCCTATCAGCTCGATGCGGCAGAACGTGGATTCACCTATCGGTGTGAAGCGCCGCTGGATATGCGTATGGACAGATCCGCGAAGCGCACGGCGGCCGATGTGGTGAATACATACGGTCAGGAGGAACTGCTGCGGATTATCAAAAGCTATGGCGAGGAGAGATACGCCGGCCGGATTGCCAAGGCGATCGTCCATGAGCGGGAAAAAGCACCGGTTCTGACGACCACCCGTCTGGCGGAGATCGTGAAAAACGCGATCCCGGCGGAGGCGCGGTCGGAAAAAGGACATCCGGCCAAACGGACGTTTCAGGCGCTTCGGATTGAGGTGAATTCTGAACTTGATGTTCTGGAACAATCCCTGGACAGCATGATCGATCTCCTTGCGGACAAGGGCAGGCTCTGTGTTATCACGTTCCATTCTCTCGAAGACCGGATTGTGAAGAACGCGTTTCGAAAGAATGAAAATCCCTGCACCTGTCCGCCGGAATTTCCCGTATGCGTATGCGGAAAGAAACCGAAAG
>CAYUPA010000126.1:5328-5731 GCA_964446565.1 uncultured Lachnospiraceae bacterium | reverse complement strand
TGTCAAAGACAAACCGCAATGTCGTCAAAGACAGACAGCAATGTTATCAAAGATAAACAGCAATGTCGTCAAAATCTGACAGCAATGTTGTCAAAAACAGACCGCAACGCGAACAGGCCGCACTGCGGCCCTGCGGACACATCAATGCGGCCTGTCTTTATGCGGTTAATACTTTTCTTCCTTTTCTTCTTCTTCTTGATAGAACAGCGCGGCCATCGGATGTTCTCATTCTCTTGCGGAAACCATGTTCTCTCTTGCGCTGTTTGACCTTTGGATTGTATGTGGTATTCACTCGCACCCACCTCCTTACTGCGCGAAAACCCGTTTGATATTCTACTTTTTTGAGAGCGCTTTCTTTATTATATTCATTCGCCTGTTTATCGTCAAGCGTTTTTCCAAAAAA
>CAYUPA010000126.1:3041-5318 GCA_964446565.1 uncultured Lachnospiraceae bacterium | reverse complement strand
TGGGATTTGCTTTGGGAATTAACCCCAAAAAAATAAAAGGAAAAAACTTTTGTTTGCCTTGCAGTTTAGGTCCTTTTTTGTTATCATATAAATACTTTTATTCCCGTGACACTGCGAAGATATCCACATTTTGTGGATATCTTTGTGGATAGTTGTTTGTATTTTTTTAATATCCATTGATTTCTCTACTCTTCCGGATTGTGAATACTTTTAATAACGCTATGAAGGGATTTGTGATTTTTTTCAGGAGGCAGAAAGAATATGGAATATGATGCATCATCCATATACGAAGATGTCAAACTTTTGCTGAAGGATTCGCTCAATGAAATCGCCTACGACTCATGGTTCCGCAATCTGCATCCTCTTACGGTAGACGGCAAGACACTGATCCTTGAAAGCGCCGAGCCGCTCGCCAAGAGGATTATCGCGACAAAATACGCGGACCTTTTTATGGAATGCCTTCAGAAACTGAATTATAACGACCTTACCTTTGAAATCGTCGATCCCGGAACCTATACGCCGAAACCAGAAAAAAACGAAAATTTGCAGATGGAGGACCGGATTCGAAACGCCAATCTGGACTCACGCTATACCTTTGACCAGTTCGTCTAGGGTTCCAATAACCGCCTCGCCTACGCGGCCGCTCTCGGCGTCGCGGAACTGCCGGGCAATACCTACAATCCCCTGTTTATCTGGGGCGGCTCGGGACTTGGCAAAACGCATCTGATGCACGCGATAGGCCTTCAGGTTTTGAAAACGGACCCCACGAAACGCATTTTATACGTATCCTGCGAAACGTTCATCAATGAAATGGTCCGATCCCTCAGCACGAACACCACCTACCTGTTTCGCGACAAATACCGCCAGATCGACGTTCTTTTGATCGACGACATTCAATTTCTCGGCGGCAAAACCGGAACGCAGGAAGAATTTTTTCACACATTTAACACACTGTACAGCGCGAGCAAACAAATCGTCATTTCCAGCGACCGTCCCCCGGAGGAAATTGAAAAGCTGGAAGAGCGAATCCGTTCCCGCTTCAAATGGGGCATGATCGCGGACATCAAGCCGCCGGACTATGAAACGCGCCTCGCGATTCTTCAGAAAAAAATCGAGAAAAATCATACGGATATCCCCTTCGACAACTCCTCTCTGAGTTTCATCGCCGACAATTTTTCTTCCAATATAAGGGAGCTTGAGGGAGCGCTTACGACCGTCGCGATGTTCGCCCGTCTGTATAAGGCAAGCACCATCGATGAAACGATCGCGAGGGAGGCGCTTAAGGACTACATTGGCAATTCGCACGATAATAAGATCACGTCCCGGCGGATCATGGAAGCCGTCTGCGAAGCCTACAATCTGCGCGTCGATGACATGCTCTCCAAAAAACGCAGCAAGGACGTCGCCTATCCAAGGCAGATCGCGATGTATCTGTGCAGAAAACTGACAGACAGCCCTCTTGGCAGCATTGGTGAAGATTTCGGCGGACGGGACCATACGACGGTCATTCACGCCTGTGAAAAAATCAAGGCGGACCTTACAATGAACCACGGCGATGAACTCAGGCGAACGCTGGATGATATCGAACGCAGGATTACCGGCGAATAGAAGCGAAACCTCGCGTTCTGATTTTTATAAAGCCTGTTGATTGCCTATTGATTGACTGTTGATTTCCTGTCAATTTCCTGTGAAAAGGCTGTGGACAAACGCGCGAAACTTTTTTCACGGAAAGTATCCGCCCTCAGGCGCGGAATAACCTGACGCTTATTCACGAATTATCAACAGCTCCCTGTACGAAAAAAACATTGCAAATCCCTCTCTCCCATCGAATTATCCCCAAAATCGCGGCTCCTACTACTAATACTAATATTTAAATATTGAATTCTTTTCTATCCTATCCGAAACCAAACCGCGGCTTACGAATCTTCCCGGTTCCCATTCGGTTATCATTTATCCACACAAATTCAAAAAGGAGAATTCTCATGCGTTTTACCTGTGATAAAGATCATCTTTTACGCTGCGTAGGCACTGTAACGAAAGCGGTTTCTCTGAAAACGACCATGCCCATTCTGGAATGTATTCTGCTCGAAGCATCTTCAGGACGGCTGACCTTAATCGGCAACGATATGGATATGGGAATTCGGACCGAGATGGATGCGGCGGTGAGCGACGAAGGAAAAATCGCCGTCGACGCGAAGATTTTTTCGGAAATCATCCGCCGTCTGCCCGATGACGACGTTCTGTTTGAAACCGACGCTTCAAATTCCATCACAATCC
>CAYUPA010000126.1:0-3031 GCA_964446565.1 uncultured Lachnospiraceae bacterium | reverse complement strand
ACAATCCGCTGCGCGAAATCCCGCTTCTCAATTCCTGGGCAGAACGGAGAGGAATTCCCGGCGCTGCCAAATGTGGAAAGCGAAAATCAATTCGTGATTTCGCAGGGAATCTTCAAGGAAATGATCCGGCAGACGATTTTTTCCATCGCGCCGGAAGACAGCGGGCGGCCGGTTCTGACAGGCGAGCTGATCGACGTCCGCGACGGCTGTCTGCATCTGGTCGCCGTCGATGGTTTCCGTATTTCCATGCGCAAAACGCCGATTCAGTGCCCGATCGATTTTAAGGTGACAGTTCCCGGAAAAGCGTTAAATGAACTCAATAAAATCCTCGATATGGAGGAAGACGCTCTGATGACCGTCAGCTTTACCGGAAAATACATTCTTTTTCATACGCACGATACGTTTGTCGTGACACGTCTTCTGGAAGGAGAGTTCCTGCAGTATCAGCGCAATCTTGACATGGAGGCCCTGTCACGGGTCAGGGTGAACCGCAAAAATCTGCAGGACAGCATCGACCGCGCGGCGCTGATCAGCAAGGAGAGCAAAAACAGTCCGGTACGTTTTGAAATTTCCCAAAAAGGCATGATCATTACCTCGAATACCGAAAAGGGAAGCGCCTATGAGGAACTGGATGTGAACCTTGAGGGCGAGGGGCTTACGATCGCGTTTAATCCGCGCTATTATCTGGAAGCGCTGCGCGCGATCGACGATGAGGAAGTGGAAATCCTCTTTGCTTCGTCTTTAACGCCGTGCATTATTCAAAATCCAGAGACCGAAAAATATAAGTATTTTATTCTGCCGATCCGTCTTCATTCATAAAAGGCGGGAAAACGGGCGAAGCGAAGGCCCAGTTTCCGAAGCGGGAAGGATGGCGAAGCGAAGGCCGCTTCCGAAGCGGGAGAACGGGCAAAGCGAAGGCCGTTTTCGTATCGGCGCACCGCCGGATTTCGGGTTTGGGAGGGCGTTATGCACGCGGACAGGATATTGCTGAAGGAATATCGAAATTTCAGTCATCTCGATCTGTCCTTTTCCGAGCGCGTCAATATATTCTACGGACAGAATGCGCAGGGAAAAACCAATCTTCTGGAAGCGATTTATTTCTGCGCGACCGGACGCTCACACCGCACGTCCTATGACAGGGAATGTATTCGCTATGCCAGCCCCGAGGCCTTTCTTAAGATACTTTATACGCGCCGCAAACAGGATACGATTGAAATTCATCTTCAAAAAACAGGCGGAAAAAGCATTGCCGTCAATAATGCCCCCGTTCGCCGGATCGACGATCTGTTCGGATGTTTTACGGTCGTCATTTTTTCACCGGAAGACCTGTCCCTGATTAAAAGCGGGCCGGCGAGACGCCGCCGCTTTATGGATCTCGAAATCTGCCAGCTTGATCCGGTCTATCTGCATGATTTAAAAAATTACCATCGGGTTCTGCGGCAGCGAAACCAGCTGTTGAAGGGTCTCGATCCGGGACGGTTTCAATACGGAGAGCAGCTTCTTCCCTGGGATGCGCAGCTTGTTTCGTATGGAGTGCGCATCATCGAAAAGAGAGAAAATTTTCTTGCGAAGCTGTCGGACCATGCGGAAAAAATTCACGAACGCATTACGGAGAGCGCGGAGAAGCTGGAATTGATCTATGAAAACGATGTAAAGGCGGACCCCGAACTTTTCCTAAAGGCGCTTAAGGAAAACGCCGCGAAGGATATCCGGTACGGCAGCACCTCCTCCGGACCGCACCGTGACGATATCCGAATCAATATCGCGGAAGAGGATGTGCGGGTTTACGGGTCGCAGGGGCAGCAGCGCACAGCGGCGCTGTCGATGAAGCTGGCGGAGATGGAACTGATGGAGGAGGAGACCGGAACGAGCCCGGTTTTGCTGCTCGATGATGTGATGAGCGAGCTTGACCGGGAACGGCAGATGCACATGATAGAATACATCGAGCGCTGTCAGACGATTCTGACCTGCACAGGCGTTGAGGACAGCATTAAGAGCTTTCCGGCCGGCAGCCTGTTTGAGGTCGTTCATGGTACGATTACGCAGAAACGGTAGAATAAAGGTCTTTCATGGCATGATTATGCAGAAAAGGTGGAAAATAGAGGTCGTTCATGACATGATTACGCAGAAACGGCAGGAAATCGGGTGAAAAGTCATTTTTTTGCCTATATGGCGCGGATGAAAAACATTAAGCGGTGGGGCCTGATGCGCAACAATCAGGAGGAAAATATTCAGGAGCACAGTCTGCAGGTAGCGATGATCGCGCATTGTCTCGCCGTGGTTCATAATGAGATTTTCGGCGGACAGATCGACGCCGGGGCGGTGACGGCTCTCGCGGTATATCATGAGACTTCGGAGGTGATTACCGGCGATCTGCCGACGCCGATCAAATATTTTAACCCGGAAATCCGGGAGGCATATCACGCGGTTGAGCATGTGGCGGATATGAAAATGCTTGCGATGCTGCCGGATGAATTAAGGGACGCCTATAGGCCCTTGCTTCTCGACCGCGACGGGAATCTGTACCGCTATGTCAAGGCGGCGGACAGGATCAGCGCCTATGCGAAATGCCTCGAGGAACTGAAGGCGGGGAACGGCGAGTTTGAAAAGGCCGGAAAAACCATTTTGGAATCCATCCACGCGATGGAGATGCCGGAGGCGGAGTATTTTCTCCAAACATTTATGGACAGCTTTTCGCTGACGTTGGACGAGCTGAACTGACCGGACGGTGAGGACTCAGTTTTGAATGAGTTGACTGACCGGTTGGCGTGAATCCTGTTTTGAATGAATCGAACTGACCGGACGGAATGGTTAAGTTTCCGGTTATAAAATACAATGAAAAAGGAGAAAGACGATGAACAAAAAAAGCGTGTTTGAAGCGGATTTCACCGCATATGGAAAAGTTGTGCGGGGGTATGACATTACGGACCTTCTTGAGACGCTCAGGATGATTTCGCCGGTACCGGATAACGGGACGGTCTATGTCCCCTCGGAGAAAGAGCTTGAGAAACTGCCGGTTTACGACGCGCTT
>CAYUPA010000125.1:3450-5740 GCA_964446565.1 uncultured Lachnospiraceae bacterium | reverse complement strand
CAATATTTTTCTTTGCATAAACGCCTGATATTTTGACCATTTTCGATATTTTTGTGGAAATTCACCATATGATGTTTTTACAAAGATTACACAAAAAAGCAGCACTGAATTCCACTAACTGGAAATCAATGCTGCTTTCCCTGCGCTCCAAATCAACGCTGCTTTCGTTGGACTTCAAATCAATGCTGCTTTCGTTTTTCGTGCCGCTTAGAGGCGGTTGTCCTTTTCTCAGCGACAGTCCTCATCCGCGCAGAATCCGTCCGTACGCTTCAACCGGCGGATGACCATACAACTGCTGGTAGTCAGGCCCTAAATAGCAGCCGAAACAAGTAATCGTCTGAAAACCGAGCGAAGAATAATACTCCACGTCTCTCTTCATAACTTCCTCGTCCAGCGCAAAGGGTTTCGGCGGCTTTTTCCATCCGGAAAAGAGAGAATTGTCCATCCAGTAATCCAGCACGCGCGCATTGTCCTTTCCGAAAAAGCGGAGCAGATCCGGCAGCGTCCGCGTCTCGCTCCGGTTCTTTTCCGAATCCGGGTCGTTTAACGGACGGTGATGATCGCGGCTGATAGGCGCGTATTCCAGAAATACGCCGTCAAGCGGCTCTGTTTTTTTCGGCGGCTCCATCGTATCCAGATACGCGATGAAGCACAGGCGGGCGTTGCGGTTGTACCGTTTCAGGCCGGACAGCATGGCGTTGACGGCGATGAGCTGCTGATCGCTCGCGGAGAGCTTCTGACATGCCGGGCAATGGCAGGCGCTGTTTCGCGCGTCGTCGAGCCAGAAAAAATAATCGTTTACGCCGGTATCGAGGAGCGACGCCAACAGCGCGGTCCGCTCCGCGACATACTCGAGCGCGTCGGGATTGGACACGCAAAGATTGAGATTCGGCGTGCGCTCCCCCTCCTCGTTCATACGAAACCACTCCGGATGCCGGCTGAACAGATGCCGGGGCAGGAGCCAGCTCATCGTATGCGCCTCATATTCCATCCTGATGCCATGCGACGCCGCCAGACTCCGAAGGCGCCTGCTTTCCGGGAG
Source organism: uncultured Lachnospiraceae bacterium (assembly GCA_964446565.1). Lineage (GTDB taxonomy): Bacteria > Bacillota > Clostridia > Lachnospirales > Bianqueaceae > CAYUPA01. The sequence continues at coordinate 4,698 of CAYUPA010000125.1, read as the reverse complement.
CGTATGAGAGTCGATCGCCTTCTGCAGCGACTCATGCGCGTTCACGCCGCCCACCGGATGCAGCCCCAGCGTATTCAGTCCTGCGTCCGCCATCCACGAAAGCCATTCCTCATTCAGTTCGTCCGTGTGGACGATAATTCCTCTTCGCGTAATATCCATGATAGCCTCCTTCTCCAGTGCCGATTCCTTTTTGCGCTTTCTGATTCCTGTTTTGCACTTTCTATTTTCAAAATACCCTCCAGGTGAAAAAAAGTCAATGCTGTTTCGCATCTTTGTAAATTATGCACAAACAGCGCGCCATATGATTCCCGGAAGAAAGCGTCACATATCTGAATTCCTTATTGCCTTGCCGCCGCTTGCGGCACAAAGATTGCCTTGCCGCGTCCCGCTGCACGGATAATGCCTTGCCGCGCCCTGCGGCGCAAGTGTATCAAAAAAGACAGCGTAAAAGTAGCTCTTTACACGCTGTCTTCGGTATCGTAGATTTCTCTCGGACTTCTTCTGTATCGCCGGTTCCTCTTGGGCTGTCCTGGATATCGACGTATCCTCTTGGGCTGTCTTCGGTATCGCCGATTTTTCAGGCTTCGTCTCTCCCGCAGGTCCCTTTCAGTCTGTCTTCTCTGCCGCCAGATTCCCGCCGACTATCCTTACTGCTGCATTTGCTTCGCGACTTCCTCCGCGAAATTCTCCGCCTTTTTCTCAATGCCTTCGCCCGTTTCGAAGCGGATGTACTTCTTCACGCTGACAGGGCATCCGGCGGCCTGCGAAACGGTCTTCAGATACTTGCCGACGGTCTGCTTCCCTTCCGGGTCCTTGAAATAAATCTGATCCATCAGGCAGATTTCCTTTAAGGACTTCGCGAGACGTCCGTCCACCATCTTTTCCACGATGGCGGCCGGCTTCCCGTTCGCTTCCTTCATCGCCTGCTCCATCAGAATTTCCTTTTCGTGCGCAAGGTACGAGGCGGGCACATCGTCCCGGCTGATATACTGCGCGTTAAGCGCCGCGATCTGCATGGCCACGTTTTTCGCAGCGTCCTTAACCTCGTCGCCTGCTGCCTGCGTATCCAGTTCGACCAGCACACCGATCCGTCCGCCGCCGTGAATATAGCCGCCGACATAACCCTCCGTCTTGATCTTCTCAAAGCGGCGAATCTTAAGATTTTCGTGAATCAGAGCGATTTTGGCAATGAGAGCGTCGTTGACCGTGACAGACGGGTCCGCGTTCCACGGCTCCTGCAGAAACTCG
>CAYUPA010000125.1:0-3440 GCA_964446565.1 uncultured Lachnospiraceae bacterium | reverse complement strand
AGAGTCTTGGCGTCCGTCATAAGCGCCTGTTTGGCTACATCTTCAACAAACCCGCGGAAAATCTCATTTTTCGCGACGAAATCCGTTTCCGAATTGACTTCCACGATTGCGCCCGTCTTGTTGTCGCTCGAAAATGCAAGGGTTACCAAGCCCTCGGCGGCAATCTTGCCGGCCCGTTTCGCCGCCGCCGCCAGCCCTTTCTTGCGAAGGACTTCAATGGCCTCATCCATGTTGCCGTTTGTCTCAGTCAGTGCCTTTTTGCAGTCCATCATGCCGGCGCCGCTGATCTCCCTCAATTCCTTTACCATTGATGCTGAAATCGCCATTTTCGTTCCTCCCTCGCTTATTCAGCCGCTGTTCCGTCAGGCGTCTGCTCCGCGGCTGCAGTCTGTTCGAATGCCTCGTCCGAAGCGGCGCTCCCTGCGGCACCTCTGCTCTCCGAATTCGCATTGTCTACGCTTTCAGGATTTACAGCGTCCCCGCCTTCAGGATTCGAACCGTCCCCGTTCTCAGAATTCGCACCGCTTACGCTCTCCTGATTTTCACCGCTCTCGCGCCCGGGACTTTCCGGGGCGGTCTCTGCGGACGGCGCGGCGTCAACGCCCTGGTTGCCCTCGATCACCGCGTCCGCAATCGTCGCCGCGATCAGCTTGACCGCGCGGATCGCGTCGTCGTTGCCGGGAATCACGTAATCGATTTCATCCGGATCGCAGTTGGTATCCACAATGCCGACCAGCGGAATATGCAGGTTATGCGCTTCCTGAATACAGATATGCTCTTTCCGCGGATCGACGACAAAAATCATATCCGGCATCGCGTCCATCTCCCGAATGCCGTTCAAATTTCTCTGCAGCTTTTCAAGCTCCTTTTCAAGTTTCAGAACCTCTGGTTTCGGCAGGACATCGAAGGTTCCGTCCTCCCGCATCTTTTCCAGTTCGATCATGCGGTCGATGCGGCTGCGGATTGTCTTGAAGTTGGTCAGCATACCGCCCAGCCAGCGGTTGTTGACGTAGTACATGCCGCAGCGCTCCGCCTCGGTCTTCACAGCCTCCTGCGCCTGCTTCTTGGTTCCGACGAAAAGAATCTTACCGCCTTCTCCGGCCACCTTTTTGATCTCCGCGTACACTTCATCAATCATCCGGCTCGTCTTCTGCAGGTCGATGATATAGATGCCGTTGCGCTCTGTGAAGATGTAAGGAGCCATCTTCGGGTTCCATCTGCGGGTCTGGTGCCCGAAGTGCACGCCCGCCTCCAAAAGCTGCTTCATCGAAATAACGCTCATACTACAACCTCCATTTGGTTATTCTTCCGCAGCGGCCCCTTTTCCAGCCACCGGACACGCTCCGGCACCGGCGGAAAACACTCGCTGCGTGTGATTTTAGGCGCTTCCTCGGAGCGCCATGCAGATAAAAGTATAGCAGAAAACCCGCTGTAAAGCAAGACCCGATTTTTCGTGCGGATCAATCGTCCCATGTGAATTTGCGCGAATTTTCAAGCAATTATTGGGCAACTATCAAGCAATTTTCAAGCAGTTTTCAAACAATTTTCAAACAGTTTTCGCTCTATTCTCCGCGCAAAGCCTCGTTATGCGCCTTCAGACGCCGTATGGCCGCCTGATGCAGGCGGCTTGCCCACGATCCGCTGAAACCGAGTTTTTTCCCGATTTCCCGAAACGAAAGGCCCTCAAAATAATACAACCGGACCACGGCGGCCTCATTAGGCTTTAAGCCGGAAAGAGCATCCGAAAGAAACCGTCTTGTCTCCCTGCGGATCACGGTCTCCTCCACGGCGTCCTCGACGATCAGCGCCTTCTCGTATGCCATCTCGTCATAATCCAGCGGAACCGGAGAAAGAAGCGCCGTCTGCCTGAGGAGCCTGTCATAAGACTGCCGGTCCAGATTCAGGCGTGCCCGAATCTCCTTTTCCTCCGGACTGCGCATCAAGTCCTGCGCCGCCTTTTCATGGCACGCAAGAAGCCCGCGGCGTTTTCGGACATAATTGCGCTGCTGCCCCATAAAACGGAGGATTCCGTCAAAAATCTCGCCGCGAATTCTCCGCATGGCATAGGGGACGAAGCTGGAATACCGCCCGGGGTCGTAGTGCTGAATAGCCTCAATCAGGCCCAGAATGCCGTAGGCCTCCAAATCCTTGAAATCCATCGTCTGCGCGCGGGGCATCTTGTGCAGGACATAGGTCACAAGGGGAAGATTTTCACGGACCAGCTTCTCCCAGAGAGCGGGATGGCGGTTCTGTTGGTATGCCTTCCACGTCGAAAGAAATTCTTCATCCGACATCCATTCCGTCGGCCGGCCGCTCCTCGCGGCTTTTTTCACGTCGGTTTTGACGGTTTTTTCGGTTTCGTTGGTTTCTTCAGTTTCTTCGGTTTTCGGTTCCGTCAGCATAATAAACTCCTTCTGCGAAAAAGAATTTATCCTGCTGCTGACCGGCTGCGCGAAACAAAACAAAACGGGGAATCGGTATCAGCTATATTTTTTTAATTCTTCCGGGAGCGCCGGATTCAGGATGCGGATATAGGTCCCTTTCATCCCGAGCGAACGGGATTCGATGATGCCCGCGCTCTCAAACTTACGCAGCGCGTTTACGATCACCGAACGGGTGATGCCGACGCTGTCCGCGATTTTGCTGGCGACGAGCATTCCTTCCATGCCGTCGAGTTCCTTGAAAATGTGAACGACCGCGCCCAGTTCCGAATAGGAAAGCGTGCTGATCGCCGCCCGGCAAGCCGCGCTCTGCTGCTCATCCCTCTCCGTCTCCTGCTGCATGGACCGGCATAGCTCGATTCCTACGATCGTCGCGGCATATTCGATCACGATGATATCGCCGGTCGTAAACGGCTGATTCTCCCTGTAAACCAGAATCGAGCCGATCCGTTCGCCGCCGCTCTCAAGCGGAAGAACCATCATGTGAGCATCCTCCGCCTTGATATCGAAGCCGTATTTTTCGATCGGAACATCCTCCTCGGTTTCAAGAACTCGGCTTAACGCGATGATCTGCGAGTTTTCCAGCGTATTATCCTTTGAATAGGCCTCGAACGGAAGGGACGACTGCAGCTCGTAGTTGTACACATCGAGGACCTTTCCCTTCTTCGTCACGATCATCAGGCTCGACTCCAGCAAATCGCCGCACAGCTTGTCAATATCGCTGAAATCGAGCGGGGCGGCTCCCGTCCTCTGCAGCAGCCGGTTCAAACTCCGCATTTTCTTCAGTAATTCTTCTTCCGTTATCATAACAGCATCCTCCTTATTCCTCTTCTGCCTCAGGGTCTTTCAGTTCCCTTATATATCCGCAGTTCTCCGCAAGACATACGAGCCGGGGTCTGCGGCCGTGTTTGTTAAAAAACGGCTGTGCGCCAACCGGACATTTTTCAACCCTGGGCGGGTGCCCGGACAAGTAAAGGCAGTCCGGATAATTTTATCACC
>CAYUPA010000124.1:975-5855 GCA_964446565.1 uncultured Lachnospiraceae bacterium | reverse complement strand
CGTCAGGTAGCCGGTCATATACAGCAGGCTCCACAGGTTCTCCGTCGTTTCATACGCCTCCCGGTAGGTGACTTCCTGCCGGATCTCCTTGCGGACCGGTACGCCCGCCACCAGATCCTCCATCTCCCCTTCCGGCACGCTCACGTCCAGACGGTTCACAAATTCCCGCACAAAGTTTCTGTCGCTCGAATCCGCCCAGAAATTCCGCGGGGCGAGTTTCGGATCACTTCGAATGTCATCCACGTATTCCGCCACATCCACCGGACAATAGATTTCCGTGCTGCCGAACCGATAGCCGCCGTACCAGTTCCGCACCGTCTCATAATGTTCCTCCAATCCGTAATAGGCCAGAATTTCCCGCACCTCGCCGTCCGTAAAACCGAAGCAGTCCGAAAATTCCTCATCCGCCGCCGTCATTACGGATAAATTATTCAAACCGGTAATGATACTTTCCTTGAAAACGCGCAGGAACCCGGTCAGCACCGCCAGCTCCAGGCTGTCGTTTGTCTTCAGAGCCTGAGAGAACATACTGTGAATCAGCCGCAGCATCTCGTCGTGATATCCTGCGTAAAACGCCCTCTTCAGCGGCATGTCATACGCGTCAATCAGCAGAACCGTCTTGCGGCCGTAGTGCTTCTCCAGCAGCTGCGTAAGTGTCCGCAGACAATTGATGAGCGTCTCTTCATCCATATCCCGATCCAGCAGCTTGCGGAACTTCTTTTTGTCTTCCTCGTTAAGGCGTTCACTCTTCAGCAGGAATGTCTTCTCACTCACCGCATCTTCCATCACGCTTGCCATCCGTTTCCTTGCCCAGTCAAAATCGGCCCCGTCTACGCTCGCCAGCGACACGAACACAACCGGATATTTCCCCATGTGCCGTTCGCACAGATCCTTCTCCTTCGCGATCGCCAGTCCGTCAAAAAGCGACGGATCTCCCCCGATCTCAAAGAAAGACTTCAGCATCGTCATGGCAAGCGTCTTGCCGAACCGGCGCGGCCGCGTGATCAAGGTTACTTCCGCCGGATTTCGCAGCAACTCCGCAATCAGTCCTGTTTTGTCCACATAATAGTAACCATTCTCACGGAATTCATCAAAGAATTCCGTCCCGACCGGAAGGTATTTCTTCCTCATTTCCCCCTGCATCCTGTTGTCTCCTCCTTCCGTTTTCAAACCATCCGCCGTTTCCGGCTGACCGTGTCCCGTTACCTGTTTCCAGTATAACATAGCGTACGCGGAATAGGAAGGAAATTTTTCCGATAAGAAATGCTTTTGTGCGCGGCGTCCTTGAAGGAAATTTTTCCGACAGGACTTGCTTTCACGCGCGGCATCCTTTAAACTTAAAGAAATTTTCCCGGCGGCTTTGCGCCGCGGCCGCGTCAAACGGCGAACCATATTAAGGAGGCGACGATATTTCATGAAACCCGCGCTGATTATCGGCTCTACCTGCGCCGACGTCATTATCCGCGTTGATCACCTGCCCAAATCGCAGGAAGACCTGCACATCGTCTCGCAGACCATGTCTCCGGGCGGCTGCGCTTACAACGTATCGAACATGCTCCGCCTGCTTAATGTCCCGCATACCTTCATCACGCCGGTCGGCGGCGGCCTTTACGGCGATTTCGTCGCCCGGGAACTGACGCGCGCCCGCATCCCCATCCACATCTCGCTCCCCGAACAGGAAAACGGCTGCTGCTACTGTCTCGTGGAAGCGAACGGCGAACGGACGTTCCTGTCGTTCCACGGGGCCGAATACACGTTCCGGAAATCCTGGATGTCCCCTTTTCCGGCCGCCGCGTACGATCTTGCCTACGTCTGCGGCATGGAGATCGAGGAACCAACCGGAGAGGAACTGATCGAATATCTGGAGGAAAACCCTTCCCTCCGCGTTTTCTACGCTCCCGGACCCAGAGTGGCCGGAATCGGCCGGGAAAAAAATGACCGTCTCCTGGCCCTGCGCCCCATCCTCCATCTCAATGAAGCCGAAGCCCTTGCCTGGACCGGCGAAAACAGCCGTGAGAAAGCCGCCGCCCGTCTCCACGCGGCCACCGGCAACGCGGTTATCCTCACTCTGGGCGGGGACGGGGCCTACTGCGTGGAAGCGGACGGTTACGCCTGGCTTGTCCCTCCCGCGCCCGCTCCGCGGATCACGGACACCATCGGCGCGGGGGACGCCCACGCCGGAACCGTTCTTTCCTGCCTGACCATGGACATGCCGCTTTACGAGGCTGTCGTGTGCGCGAACCGTGCGGCAGCGGCCGTCCTCGGCGTAAGCGGCGCCTGCCTGCCGCCGGAAAACCTGCCCGACATGCCGGAACTCGCGGCGTACCGGCGGCGCGTTTCGGAGTGACCGGGCCGGAGAATGCCGGCAGATGTGCAAACCACTCCGCGAACCGGCTCGCAATACGAGCGCTCACCGCGGACACAAGGCATTTTTCGAGGCGCCACACAATACCCGCCGGGCATAAAAAGCCCCGCGGCCCGGCCAGAGACACTGCCTCTCTTGCCCGTACCGCGGGGAACATTCTTTTATACTGCCCGGCGGCAATACACGCTCGTTCGCGTCCGCCTTTCGCCGCGCGCCGCGGGCGTTTCCATCCCTTACACCACGCTCTGCAGCCCCAGCGTTTTCTCGATAATCAGCATCACGCCGAGCGTAATCACCATCAGAAGCGTGGCCAGCGCCGCGATCGTCGGATCAAAATGGTACTCGACATAGGCCATCATTTCAATCGGCAGCACGGACACGCCCGCCCTCGTCAGAAACGCCGACAGGGACACATTGTTAAATGAGTTGATAATCGCCATAATACAGGCGGACACGATTCCCGACTTGATGTTCGGCAGCAGGATATGGAAAAACGTATAAATATTTCCCGCACCCAGAATCCTCGCCGCCTCCTCTATGGAGAAATCGAAATTCGCCAGACTGGCGGTCACGACCCGCATCACATAGGGGATCGAAAGAATGGTGTGGCCGATCAGCAGGCTGGGCATGGCCGACAAATGGTAGCGGTTGACCACATAGCGGAGCATCACGAAGCCGAGCACAATGACCGGGATCAGCACCGGGGACAGGAAGAGATTCTTGATCAGTTCCTTGCCGCGGAAACGGTAGCGGTTCAGCGCGTAAGCCGCGGGAAGTCCCAGAAGGAGCGCGATAAAGGTCGCGCCAAAGGCAATGAGGACACTGTTTTTCGCCGCGCTCCCGAAGCTTTTCACTTTCAGGATCTGGGCGTACCAGCGCAGCGTGAAGCCCTTTCCCGGAAAAGTCAGGTAATTGGTATCGCTGAACGAGGACGCCATAATCACTACCAGCGGCCCGATCAAGAACACATAGACCAGTACGGTAACTAAAAACAGCGATCTGCTCTTCTTCATGAGACACTCCTTTGCAATCTGCCGTTTCCGGCACACGCTCCGCCAGAACCCGCCCCGCGGAAAACCCGTGCGGCCGTACATCCAATCCCGCGCTGCGGGGGAGTTCATGCGGCCGCACATCACGGCTAATCCCGCACCGCCCCCCGCACCGCGCATCCGCGCTTACTGCACGGAGAACAGTTCGTTCCAGCGGTCGATCCAGTCCGCCTTGTTCGCGTTGATGACATCCCAGTCCGGAATCTGCAGGCTGTTGATCATATCGGCGCCGTAGGTAAAGTTCGCGGACTGCTCCTCCGTCAGCTCCACGTCGGTGCGTACCGGGGAATCCACGCCGTCCAGCGCCTCGGCCAGCTGCACGTCATAGGAAATATAGTAGTTGACAAACGTCTCGGCCAGATCCATGTTCGGGCAGTCCTTCAGCACATTGATTGTATTGAAGCCGCTGAAAACGCCCTCCGACGGGTCCACCCACACATAATTCTCGGAAGCATTCTTCGCCGTCGTGTAGGAATAGTCCAGAAGGACCGCCACGGAAACCTCGCCCTGGTTCAGCATGGTAATGGCGTCGTTGGCGCTGGTGTATGTCTTGGCGATGTTGGGTTTCAGTTCATCAAATTTCGCGAAAATCGCGTCGTCGTCCGTGCCGGGCTCCAGTCCCTCCATCTGGGCGATGGAATAGTACAGCAGGGGGCCGGAAGTCGTCGTAATATCCGGAATCGCGATGGAATCCGCCAGATCGGCGTTCCAAAGATCCGCCCAGGAAGTGATCTCGACCGGGCAGGTGGAACTGTCATAAACGATGCCGATGCGGTTGAACGTGTAGGCCGGGCCGTAATCCTGCCCCAGCGGAGCCTTCGCGATATCATACAGGCCGTCCAGATTCGTTAGTTTCGAAGAATCAATGGAAGCAATCAGCCCGTCCTTGATCAGTTCCGAAACGAAGGCGTCGCCGATCACGACAATGTCATACGCGTCGGGCGTCTCGCGGATCTTGGTGACACGCTCGGCATTCGCGCCGCCTTCCACGACCAGTTCCGCGCCGGTCGCTTCCATAAACGGATCATAGACGTTCTTCTGCAGGAGTTCCGCGTTGAACGAGAACGTGGAAATACGCAGCTGCTGTCCGTCAAACCTGGGAAGTTCCTCCCCGGCTCCCGCCGCCGCGGTTGTTTCAGCCGCGGTCGTCTCCGCCGCCGTCGTTTCGGCTGACGCGGTCGTCTCCGCCGCCGTTGTTCCGGCCGTCGTCGTTTCCGCCGCCGCGGTCGTCGCGGCCGCCGTCGTCTCCGACGACTGGTTCCCGCCGCCGCAGGCTGCCAGAGAAAGAACAATCGCGGCTGTCAGCATGATGCTTACCGTTTTCTTTTTCATAATGTCTCCTCTCCTTTACTCAAAGCAAAATGATTTTTTGCGGAGACAGGGAAAGCGTTACCCGGTCCCCGATATTGTAAACACTCTCCTGGTCGGCGCTGACTTCGAACTCGCCAATGGCGGTCTTTACGTTG